>DATHPO010000358.1:0-8786 GCA_035483835.1 Terriglobales bacterium | reverse complement strand
ACTGCTTCGCCGCACTCGGTCTGTCATGGATCAGATTCCCGGCGGTCCGCACGAACTGGTATTGACCGACGATGGCAGTACCGACCGGACCTGGCAATTGCTCGAGGACGCGGCCGCCCTCGACCCCAGGATTAAAGCCGTTGGCCTTTCCCGCAACTTCGGCCATCAGACCGCGCTCGGGGCCGCTCTGGATCACGTCACTGGTGATGTGGCCGTCCTGATGGACGGCGATCTGCAAGACCCTCCCGAGGCCGTCTTTGCGCTGCTCGAGCAATACCACCAAGGCTTCGACGTGGTGTACGGCCGCCGGGTCAATCGCAAGGAATCCTTCTGGTTACGCTTCTGCTATTGGGTGTTTTACCGGCTGCTTGCGGTCCTGTCTTCCACGAGGCTGCCGCTGGATGCAGGCGATTTCGGCTTAATGTCGGGTAGAGTCATGGATGAAATCCGCGGCATGCCGGAACACCACCGTTATCTTCGCGGGCTCCGGACCTGGGTTGGTTTTCGCCAGATCGGAGTGCCCATCGAACGATCCGCGCGCCAAGCGGGAACAACAAAGTACCGCGGCCTCCGGCTCTTGAAGCTTGCCTCTGACGGTATCTTCGCCTTTTCGATTGTTCCGTTGCGAGCGGCAGCCCTCGTGGGTGCGTCCGCCATAGTGATCTCCTCGGCTTTTTCGCTCTATTCGGTTTATGCAAGGTTCTGGCTGAAGACGCCCCAGGGATTCACGGCCTTGATCTTGGCGATCACCTTTCTTTCCGGGATCAATCTCTTTTTCCTGGGAATTATTGGTGAATATGTGGGGCGTATCTATGAAGAAGCAAAGGGCCGTCCCCACTACGTGGTTCGCAAACTGATGGCCGACGGCGCGATACTATGCGGCGAAGCGCAGGGCCGCGCTCAGAAGGCCGATGTAACCGCAAGAAAATCAACTCCACGGTAGAATGGCTTGGATCGAGACTATGGCGATCGTTACCGCGATTTGTTCGAGACGCACTGGTGGTGGCGCGCCCGCACTGAGTATATTGTCGAGACGCTCAGGCGATATCGTCCCGCGGCCGGTTGGACCACGATCCTTGACATCGGATGTGGAGACGGTCTGTTCTTTGGCCGCCTGAAGGAGTTTGGGGAGGTCGAGGGCATTGAGCCTTCTGCTGAGCTGGTCAGCGCCGACAATGCTGACCGCAATCGTATTTACATCTGCTCTTTCGACGAGCACTTCACATCCGGCAAACAGTATTCGCTGATCCTGATGCTCGATGTGTTGGAGCATCTCGAGCGCCCTGTCGCTGCGTTGAGACACGCCGTGGAACTGCTGGAGCCGGATGGAACCTTGGTCGCGACTGTTCCCGCATTCAAGGTGCTGTGGACGAATCATGATGTGTTGAATCATCACCAGACCCGCTACACGAAGAAGTCATTCCGTAACCTGGCGGATGGTGCTGGCCTGGATATCGAAGAAGAGCGGTATTTATATCACTGGACTTTTCCCATCAAGCTGGGTCTCGGGCTCGCGGAACAAGCCTTCCGGCTGAAAACGACGCTACCGAAAGTAAGCAAAGGTCGGTGGAATGAGTTTCTTTATAGGATATCCCGATTGGAGCAAATGACCCTGAGCCGACTACGTGTGCCATTCGGAAGTTCGTTACTGGTTGTGGGCAAGAAAAAGCAGGCCGACAATCCGCCGCTGCCTCGTTAATATACCTTCATCACTACACTCATCTCCGCTGTCTTGGAGCCAATGTCCTGGTTCCGTTGCATTGGACTTATGTCGGCAACGCCACAATCCGCGTTCCACTTTGGAATCGGCTCGTACTGGGTCGGTTATCAAAGATCGAGATTATCTTACAGATAACCTATGTACTGATATCTTATCGGAAGTGGAAGGTGAGAGCATGAGGAAAACGGTGGGGCAAGTCTTCTTATATCTCGTGCGCTTCGAGCGCCGGAAGAGAGTTGATCCTCGTCCTATTCCTCGGCATCGGGAGCGGAGTCTGCCGGCAGGAACTTCAGGCCGATCCGTTGACGACGGCGCAACGAGCGGCTCCCATCAACGCGGCTTTGTCATTGGTGATGACTTTGACTGGCATGGCTTCGAGCAGAGGCTGCATGCGCCCTTTTCCGACGAATGCATTCATGAACAATGGCCCGGACAATTTGGCCAGCATCTTGGGAGCAATGCCACCGCCGAGGTAAATTCCGCCGGTGGCCATCAGCTTGAGAGCAAGGTTTCCCGTCTCCGCCCCAAAAACCGAGACGAAAAGATCCACCGCTTGTTCGCACAACCCGCACTTACCGTCGAGCGCAGCCCTGGAGATTGCAGGCGCAGGGTCGCCGTGCACCAGTTCATCGGTGAGCCACTGGGGCTCGCTTCCGCGACCGGTGTCGCGCAGGAAGTGAAACACGTTGACCAGGCCAGGACCGGAGACGATGCGCTCATAACTGACGTGTCCGTAGCGGCCGGAGAGGTAGCGGAACAACTCCACCTCTAGCTCGTTGCGCGGCGCAAAGTCAGCATGGCCACCCTCGGTGGCGAAGATGCGATATCGCGATCCATCCCAATACATGCCGGCCTCGCCCAGTCCGGTGCCGGCGGAGATGACGGCCTGGTTGCCCTCGGGGTTTCCTTTCACCTGGTTCAGCGACACCACATCTTCCGGATCGAGAGCGGCAATGCCCCACGCGTTGGCTTCGAGATCATTGATGAGAACGGTCTTCTTCAAATCGAGCTCGTCGGCGAGACGTGCGGACTCAATGACCCAGGGAAGATTGGAAGTCTCAACCCGCCCGTTGCGAACCGGGCCGGGTACGCCAAAGCAGGCGGCATCAGGATGCAGTTTTGCAGTCTCGACGAACTTGGAGACGATCTGTTCCAGGCCAGCGTATTCGCGGCTAGGGAACACGGACGTAGACACCACCCGGAAGTGGCCGTCCGCAACATCGAAGAAGGCCAGCCTTGCATTCGTTCCTCCGATGTCGCCTGCCAGAATCATTTCTCGAAGTTCCTCCAGTGACGGCCGTCACGCTCGAGCAAATCATCGGCCTCTTTCGGACCCCACGTACCGGAGGCGTAGTTGGGGAAATTGCGGGGAGGCAGCGCCTTCCAGACATCCAAGAGAGGACTTACCACACACCAGCCCGCCTCGACCATGTCCGCGCGCTGGAACAGAGTCTGGTCGCCGATCATGCAATCGTGCAGCAATCGTTCATAGCCGGTGCTAGGCTGAGTTCCGAAATAATCGGCATACTCGAAGTTCATGTCAACCGCGCCCAGCCGCATAATCGGTCCTGGAACCTTGGCTGCGAATTGCAACGAGATTCCTTCCTCCGGCTGAATGTGCAGCACCAATTGATTGGGCATCAGATTCTCGACCGGAGTGTCACGGAAGAGCACGAAGGGGGCTCGGCGGAACTGAATCACGATGTGCGTATTCTGTGCTGCCAAGCGCTTTCCGGTGCGGAGATAAAAAGGAACGTCGGCCCAGCGCCAGTTGTCGATCAGCAGCTTCATGGCGACAAACGTCTCAGTTCTTGAGTCAGGGGGAACGTCGCCTTCTTCACGATAGCCAGGCTCACGCTGACCTTTGATGATTCCGGGTCCATATTGGCCGCGCACCGTTCTGGTAAGTACCTCTTCCGCAGTGATTGGTTGGATGGCGTGAAGAATCTTGGCTTGCTCATCGCGCACCGCGTCGGCGTGAAACGAAACGGGCGGCTCCATAGAAGTCAGGCTGATCAGTTGCATGATGTGGTTGGGCACCATGTCACGCAATGCGCCGGCCTGATCGTAATAGCTGCCGCGCTGCTCCACTCCCACAGTTTCCGCGACCGAGATCTGGATGTGATCGATATAACGGCGATTCCAGATGGGCTCGAAGATTCCATTGGCGAATCGAAAGGCTAAAATGTTCTGGACCGTTTCCTTGCCGAGATAATGATCGATGCGATAGATCTGCTTTTCTTTGGCTACCTTCAGTAGTTGGAGGTTTAGCGTCTTGGCCGAGTCCAGGTCGTGCCCGAAAGGCTTTTCGATGATGACCCGGCGCCAATGCTGATTGTCTTCTTCCATTAGCCCAACCGCTGCCAGCTGTTCCACGATCGGGCCAAAGAAGTTCGGGGCAGTCGCCAGGTAGAAGAAAAAGTTGCCGTGCGTAGTGTGATCCTGGTCGACCTTCTTTAGAAAATCCTTCAACTGCACATAAATGTTTTTGTCGTTGAACTCGCCGGCCACGTAGTACAAACGTTTGAGAAACCACTCGACGATGTCCTGGTCAGCATCGCCTGCGTAGTGCTTTATGTCTTCGGCGACTTTTTGGCGGAAGTCGTCGTTCGACATCTTGCGATGCGATGTACCTACGATGGCAAATTCGCGCGAGAGCAGTTCGGCCTTGGCCAGGTTATAAAGCGCTGGAATAAGCTTGCGTCCAGTTAAATCGCCGCCGGCTCCAAAGATCACCATAACGCAAGGATCGGCGGGCCTGCCTGGGCGGTGTTGCTGTGTTTCGTGAAGCGCTTCTGTCGTAGCCATAGCCATTACCCTCTAATTGAAAGCTGAGTGCGCCGGATGGATCCGGAGGTCCGCCGGATCTGTGATGCATGGGCCGTCGCTTCGCGAGAGTGTAAATTCGATCATTCCCGGCTTCATAGCGCTTCGCCCCAATATTAAATCGTTTTTCTAGTTCTGGCGAATCCAGCGGCGCCGCTTTTCAAAAGCGAGGACAAGATGCCCTCGCGACAGCCAGCAAGATTCCGGCGCCACAAATTGTTTCCGTGCGGCACTTCACGATGCTGCTCGGATGTTACTTCGAGCTTTTTTCCACGGCTTTCAGCAATTTGTCGAAGGCCTCGGCGAAGAGGCGGACCCCGTCGTCGGTCAGCTTGTCGGTGACTTCTTTCATCGAGATCCCGAGCCTGGCCACGGTCTCCATAGTTCGATTGGCCGATTCAACATCTTCGGTCAAGCTGGGCCGCGGGCGACCGTGATCGCGGAAGGCATCCAGCGTTGCTGGTGGAATCGTGTTGACGGTATCCGGCCCGATCAGTTCTTCCACGTACAGCACGTCGCGATAGTTGGGATTCTTGGTGCTGGTGCTGGCCCAGAGCACACGCTGCGTTTGTGCGCCCTTCGCAGCTAAGGCTTTCCAACGATCGCCGCTGAAGATTTTCTGGTAGCTGACATAGGTTTGCTTGCCATTGGCAATCGCAACCTTGCCGAGGATGCTCTTCAATTGTTGCTGCTCGCGCTGGTCCTTGGAAGCCTTGAGGTGCTCACCGACGATGGCGTCTACTGAGCTGTCGATCCGGCTGATGAAGAAGCTGGCTACACTGGCGATTTTGCTGACGTCGCCTCCGCGGGCTGACAGTTGCTCAAGGCCTGCAATGTAGGCTTCGGCTACGCGTTTATAAACTTCCTGCGAGAACAGCAACGTCACATTAATGTTGATGCCTTCGCTGATTAGCTGCTGGAAGGCGGGAATGCCTTCGGCGGTGCCGGGAACCTTGATCATCACGTTTTCACGGCCAACAGTTTTCCAAAGCCGACGCGCTTCGGCCAGAGTGCCTTGGGTATCGCGAGCGAGATGTGGCGATACTTCGAGGCTGACGTATCCGTCGCGGCGTTTCGAGCTGTCATACACCGGACGCAAAAAGTCAGCGGCATCCTGAATGTCGCGGATGGCGAGAATCTCATAGCGGCCTTTGGCATCGAGATCGCTTCTTGATCGCAAGGACTGCAGGATGTCGCTGTACAACGTGCTGTCCGCGATAGCCTTTTCAAAGATGGTGGGATTCGAGGTCATGCCGCGAAGGCCGTCCTCTTCAATCAGGCGCTTGAGTTCGCCGCTGGTGAGCAGGTCGCGGCGGATGTAGTCCAGCCATACGGATTGGCCGTACTTGAGGAGATCTTTTAGTGGATTGGTTGCTTTTGCGGTCTCGATGATTCCGGTCGCCATTGATGCCTCCTGATTCAAAATTCTGAACGCACGGCCAACAGTTGTCGCACTCCACGCTAGATCCTTCGGGACCTGCGGTCCCTCAGGATGACGTCAAAAGCTAAGTGATCGTCAAAAGCTAAGTGATGCGTCAAGAACTAAGCACTTCGTCAAAACCTGAGTGCTCCTTAGGATCACTTATGTTTTGACGTCATCCTGAGGGGCCGCAGGGCCCGAAGGATCTGGCTCGCAGTGACAGCGCTTCCCTTCACGCGAACTCTATTTCGATGACGCGATCGCTTGCCGCGCCGCCTCGATCACTTTCTCCGTCGTGAAGCCAAACTTCTTCATCACGTCTTTGATCGGTGCCGACGCGCCGAAGCTGTGCATCCCAATCATTCTCCCGGTCGGTCCGACGTATTGTGACCAACCGAACGTGGACGCGGCCTCCACCGAAACTCGCGCTTTCACTGCCGGCGGCAGAACCTGTTTCTTGTAGTCTTCGCCCTGCTTTTCGAAAATGTCCCACGAGGGCATGCTAACTACGCGAGCTTTGATTCCTGCTGACGTCAACTGTTCGTAAGCGGTCATGCAGAGAGATACTTCGCTTCCCGTTCCCATCAGAATGACTTCCGGCTTGCCGTCGGACGCATCGGCCAAAACGTACGCACCTTTGGCGACGCCAGTGGCCGGAGCATACTTCGAGCGGTCAAACGTCGGCAACGCTTGACGAGTCAGGACTATCGCCGCCGGTTCATGTTTTAGCTGCATGATCACTTTCCAGGCTTCCACGACTTCATTGGCGTCCGCCGGTCTGAGCAGCACCAAGCCGGGAACGGCGCGCAGCATCGCCAATTGCTCAATCGGTTGGTGAGTAGGACCGTCCTCGCCCAATCCGATGGAATCGTGCGTATAGATAAAGATGGAGGGGATTTGCATGAGCGCGGCCAGACGGACGGCGGGCTTCATGTAATCCGTGAAGTTAAAGAACGTGCCGCAGTAAGGACGAAGCTTCGAGACCGCCATACCGTTAATCGATGCGGCCATGGCGTGTTCACGAACTCCGAAGTGCAGATTGCGGCTGGCATAACTTCCGGGTTGAAAATCTCCGGCGCCTTCAAATTTCAGTCGCGTGCGGTCAGAGGTCGCCAGGTCCGCCGAACCGCCCATCAACCATGGGATATTTTGTGCAAGCACGTTCAGCACTTTGCCGCCGCTGTCGCGCGTGGCCATGCCTTTCGGGTCGGCCGGGAAGGTGGGCAGGTTCTTGTCCCATCCATCGGGCAGTTCGCGGCGTTGCATGCGGTTGATCTGGTCCGCGAGTTCGGGAAACTTCTTGGCGTATCCCGCGAACGATGTCTGCCATTTCTGCTGCAGGTCGCGTCCGCGTTTTCCAATTCCCTGGCGGAAGTTCTCGAGCACGCCATCGGGAACGAGAAACTTCGCGTCCTCTGGCCAACCATAATTCTTCTTGGTGAGGCGCACTTCTTCCTCGCCCAAGGGCTCGCCATGGGCTTCGTTGGTATCGTGCTTATGCGGCGATCCGTATCCGATATGGCTGTTTACAACGATGAGGGTGGGGCGGTCGCGGGTCTGTAGGAAGTTGTTGTAGGCTTTGGCCAGCGCGTCAAGGTCATTGGCGTCGGTCACGTGAACTACGTTCCAACCGTAACCCTGGAAGCGCTCACCCACATCTTCCGTGAATGACCAGTCAGCGGGCCCATCCAGCGTGATGCGGTTGTTGTCGTAAATCCAGCACAGATTGGGCAGCTTCAGGTGGCCCGCCAGCGACGCCGCCTCGGAGCCTACTCCTTCCATGAGGTCGCCATCGCCACAGAAGGCGTAGACGTTGTAGTTGAAAATCTCGAAGCCTGGCCGGTTGAAGTTCGCCGCGAGCCAGTTGGCCGCAATCGCCATGCCCACCGTGTTTCCGATGCCTTGGCCCAGAGGGCCAGTCGTGGTTTCTATGCCAGCGGTATGGCGGTATTCGGGATGCCCAGGAGTCTTGCTATCAATCTGACGAAAGTTCTTTATGTCGTCCAAGGTGACAGCGAATTCTCCGGTCGTCTCGTACTCCGGATTCACTCCGCGAACCTGGGACAAATAGAGCATCGCGTACAGCAACATGGAGGCGTGGCCATTGGAGAGCACGAAGCGGTCGCGATTGGGCCAGGTGGGATTTTCGGGATCAAAGCGAAGGAATTGTTGCCAGAGGCAATAGGCCACGGGCGCCAACGCCATGGGTGCGCCGGGATGACCGGAGTTTGCCTTTTGCACAGCGTCGATCGCCAAAGTGCGGATTGTATTGATGCTCAGGGTTTCCAGTTGCTTGCCAGTCAGAAGTTGCTCGCTCGCTACCACAGAGATTCTCCCTTCGGACGAAGTGATCAGAACCTTACAGTCGGTGCTCCGATTCTCAGGAGGTGAGAACGGAGGATATGCCCCACATTAGGCAGTTTATCAAGCTTTCGAGAGGCGCGCGCGGATCATCAAAGCGGCAAAGCACCAACCTGTTTGATCGGAGATTTGTTATCGCGATTTTCATCCTTAATCACTAGGATGAAATGGGCGGGAAAAAGGTTCAGGATGGATTTCTGATTCAGGACGTTAGCGCTTCATTTGTGCGAGGTAGCCCTGTTGGCTCTGATAGCTCTTGGTGATGCTTTCTACGAACTTCAAGAATTGCTTGAGCGTCTCGCGTTCGGCGGGTTCAAGGTTGTCGAACTTAAGGCGAACTCCAAAAGTGGGATTGCTCCGGGTCACGATTCCGTTGAGGATCAAACCCTTCACCCAGATTTTCCCGTTAGCCACCCAGAGTCCGATTTCCAGCTTGACTCCGGTTTTGACTGGAGTCGC
>DATHPO010000357.1:0-25989 GCA_035483835.1 Terriglobales bacterium | reverse complement strand
GGTAAGGTCGCTGTGGACAAGCGTCTCTTCGGCAAACCGACTTCTCTGGACGCTGAAGAATTCCGCGAAATGGCGGACCACACAATTGTTGGGCATCAGATTGTGAGCGGTGTCCAGTTTCCCTGGCCGCGCATTCCGGAGATCGTACGCTGGCATCACGAGCGCAGCGATGGATCTGGCTATCCCGACGGATTGCTTCTTGAGGACGTGCCCATGCCGGTGCGGATCGTTGGCTTGGCCGACACTTTCGACGCTATGACCAGCGAACGCCCTTACCGTGAGCGTCTTTCGCTCGGCAGTACGCTCAACGAAATCGTCCGCCTGACTCCGCAAAAATTTGATCCGAACGCCGTCCACGCTTTACTTCTGCAAGTCCGCCGCGATACCGTCGGCAGTAACCGCACGCCCTTCCTGCAAGATCGCATGGTGGGCGACATCGCGGCCAGCGACATCGATCAACTCGCCGCCAGTTTGCAACATAAAATGAGTCATGGCCGGCTGTACCTGACTTAGCAAGCACCCGGGTCATTTCCCGCTTTGATCCCTGCTTTGCCTGTTCTCTTTCGTATTGTTTTTATCTCTTCAGCGGGTATCGCCCGATCACTCGCGGAGTCAGAGACTATTGGCCGTCGCTAATGTTCCTGCAAGGCCTGCCGATAGTTGATGTGTACCCATCAGCGTCGATTTCTTCCTTCCTATGTTCGATCGAAATACAGCCAGGGATGACGGTGTAGCCACGCCACACTTTGCCAACTATCCGAAAGCTTAAGGCCGACGCGAAAAAAAAGAGGTGACCAATGGCAGCAACGATGGAATATCGATATGAGGCTCTAGCTCAACAATCCGACGCGTTGCGGATCATCTTTGAAAGCCTTTCCTGGGGTGTGATCGTCGCCGACCTCGAAGGCAGACTTCTATTCTCCAATCCTGCTGCGGAAAGGATATTGGGAATCGGCAACGTCGAAGTTTTACCGGACACTCGCGTAGACCTCGAAGGCTGGTACCTTCCTGATCAGGTTTCAGTCGTGCCACCGGATCGGTTGCCCCTGGTTCGCGCCATTCGCGGGGAAAAGATTGTCGACGAGCTTGTTTTCGTGCGCAACTCGCAATCGAACCCCGGAGTTTGGATCCGGGTCAACGCCTGGCCCCTGAAAGACTCTGCGGGAATGGTTTCCGGAGGAGTCGTGATGTTCCACGATTTCACCCAGGGCCGCAATGCGCTGCAAAGCTTCGTTCTGCTTTCCCGGGTCGTCGAACAGACCGCCGACAGCGTCGTCCTCACCGACACACAAGGCATCATCCAATACGTGAATCCGGCCTTCGAGGCCACAACCGGATACAGCCGGGACGAAGCTCTGGGAAAAACTCCGCGAATTCTGAAGTCGGGTCTGCATGACGCGGAATTCTACCGGCAAATGTGGGCTCAGTTCAGTCACGGTCTCGCCTTCAAGGGAATGGTGATTAATCGCAAGAAGACCGGCGAACTCTTCTGGGCACAGCAAACCATCACGTCCATGCGTGACGAATCCGGCCACCTCACTCACTTCGTTTCCGTCTCTCAAGACATCACCGAGCTTAGAAAAAAGCAGGAGCAGGAGTTTCAACTTCAACTCGCGCGCGATGTTCAGCAGCGCTTTTATGCCGCCGCACCCGTGGTATCAGGCTTCGACATTGGCGGTTCGGCGCATCCCGCCGACGAAACTGGCGGTGACTATTTCGACTTCATCTTCATGGCGGACGGCTCGCTTCTGATCGCCGTGGCCGATGCCAAAGGGCATGGCTTCGGCTCTGCCCTGGTTATGGCACTCACCCGGGCTTACGTGCGCTGCTTCGCTGCCATGCAGTTGGAGTTAGACGACATTCTGGCTCGGGTTAACCAGATGCTGCTGAAAGACCTTGAACACGGCCATTTCGTCACTCTGTTTCTGGCTCGCTTGAATCCCGATCGTCGCAGTTTGTCATACGCCAGCGCTGGCCACGTTCCAGGTTTCATATTCCTCGATTCAGGCGCAGCGAAGTGCACCTTGGACAGCACCGGCCCACCGCTCGGCCTGTTTTCAGGAAGCAAGTTTTCACTACGGTCTGCAGTTCCGCTCGACCCGGGAGAGATCGCCTTGTTCCTCACCGACGGAGTTACAGAATCGGCCACGCCTGACGGACACCAATTTGGATCTCAGCGTGTGCTTGACTACATTCAGGCCCACAACCAGGATTCGGCTTCGAACCTTGCGGATGGCCTTTACTATGCAACTCGGGCGTTCGTGCAAGGCGACCCCCAGGACGATGACATCACATCTGTCATCATCAAAGCCGGTCGTCGAGAGTAGGACGGGCGATGTAGAGGGGGCGTCCTCGCCCGTCTGTCCCCAAAAAGGGGAACGAGGGTAACCCGTTTGCCAGCAACTTTTTCCTCGCGCCGGGTTCATAATTCTAACGACCTCCCTGTGCCCCTATGAAGTTGGAACGCCTCCAAGTCGGCACCGTGCTTCTGCTCTCTTTGCTGGGATTTGGAGCCTCTGTGCAACTTGCAGTCGGCAAGAAGAAAGAAAAACAAGCCTCTGCCGCCGCGCAGATGGACCAGCGAAAGCAGGCCGTACACGCCCTCAACCGGCTGGCGTTCGGTCCGCGACCGGGCGACGTTGATCATGTAATGGCGATCGGCGTGGACAACTGGATCGACCAGCAACTTCATCCCGATAAAATTGACGACAATGCGCTCGATGCCCGCCTTTCTCCGTTCCGCACGCTGCGCATGAATACGCACGAGATTGTCGAGAACTTTCCCTCCGAACAAATGATCAAGGCCATCGCCGACGGAAGACAGTCGCTTCCCTCCGATCCCCAAAAACGCGCTATCTATCAAGCGCAGTTGGAACGTTATCAGAACAAAGAAGACCGCAAACAGCAGACCGCCGTAGCCGGCCCCGACAAGATGGCTGACGACGAACGCTTCCTCCGCCTGCAAGAGCGCATGAACGCCGATCAAAAGGTCGAGGACCTCCTCGACATGCCACCGGATGAGCGCATGAAAACGCTCCTCAAGATGTCGCCGGAAGATCAACGCCTCGTTACCGACTCTTTGCAAGGCGACAAACGGGACGAGTTTTTGGAAGGAATGAATCCGCGGCAGCGCGAAACCGTTGAGGCAATCAACCACCCGCAGCAGGTGGTCAACAACGAACTCGTAGAAGGCAAGTTGCTGCGTGCCATCTACAGCAATCGCCAGTTGCAGGAAGTGATGACCGATTTCTGGTTCAACCACTTCAACGTATTCCTCGGCAAGGGTGCCGATCACTACCTGCTCACCAGCTATGAGCGCGACGTCATTCGCCCTAGCGCTCTCGGCAAGTTTGAAGACTTGTTGGTCGCAACTGCACAGAGTCCAGCCATGTTGTTTTATCTTGATAACTGGCTGAGCGTCGGACCGAACTCCGATGTCGCCAACGGCATTCCCAAGCGAGCCAATAATGACTGGAAGCGGCGCGTCCGGAATAACGGGCAGACGAACCAATCCAAAGGCAAGCGCAACGGACTCAACGAAAACTACGGCCGCGAACTGATGGAACTGCACACTCTCGGCGTGAATGGCGGCTACACTCAACAGGATGTAACCGAGGTTGCGCGCGTTTTCACTGGATGGACGTTGAAGCAGCCAAACCTGGGTGGCGGCTTCACTTTCGAAGAACGTACTCATGAACCTGGCGACAAGACCGTACTGGGCCACCGCATCAAACCGAAAGGCGAGAAGGAAGGACTCGAAGTCTTGCACATCCTGGCTCATCACCCTTCGACCGCGAAATTCGTTTGCACCAAGCTGGCGGTGCGCTTCGTCTCTGACGATCCGCCGCAAGCCTTGGTCGATCGTATGGCGCAAACATTCTTAAAGAAAGACGCCAGCATCCGCGAAGTGCTCAAAACGATGTTGGACTCTCCGGAATTCTGGGCGCCCGACGCGTATCGCGCCAAAGTGAAAACTCCCCTCGAATTCGTAGTGTCGGCCGTAAGGGCCAGCGGTGCCGAAGTCACCGATGCCATGCCCATCGCGCACCAGCTTCAGAATATGGGAATGCCTCTCTATGGAATGCAACCACCAACCGGCTATTCCATGAAGGCGGACGCCTGGGTTAACTCCTCGGCACTTTTGGGCCGCATGAATTTTGCTTTGGCGCTGACCTCAGGAAAAGTGAAAGGTGTGCAAGTGGATTCCGAACAATTGCCGGTCCGAAATGATCCGCAGCAGGCCTTGGCAGCTCTGGAGAACGCGCTCCTCTCGGGAGATGTTTCGAAACAGACGAACGACGCGATCGCCGCACGCCTTCAGGATTCAAAGATCAGCCGCCGTAAGCTCGACGATCCAGCCCGGCCGCCGAACATCAGCCTGATCGCAGGTTTGCTATTAGGATCGCCGGAGTTTCAGAGAAGATAGAGGGCCAAAAGCCAGGAGCTAGAAGCTAGGAGCTTTTTTATGTCAATTACCAGGCGAGTATTTCTGAGAAACGGCGGACTCGCCGTCATCGGCACCGCCGCCGTTCCATCATTTCTCGCTCGCGCCGCGTACGCTGCGGAGCCCGTTGGCGCGAAGAATAAGCGCCTGGTCGTCATCTTTCAGCGCGGCGCAGCCGACGGCCTCAACATCGTCGTGCCCCACGGCGAGCGCGCCTATTACGCCATGCGCCCGTCCATCAACATTCCGCGCAACCAGGTGATCGATCTCGACGGATTCTTTGGACTCCACCCATCGCTCTCGCCCTTCCAGCCGCTGTGGAAGCAGCGTCACCTGGCAATCGTTCACGCCGCCGGCTCTCCCGACCCCACTCGCTCGCACTTCGACGCGCAAGACTTCATGGAATCCGGCACGCCGAGCGTGAAGGCGACCGAAGACGGCTGGCTGAACCGGTCGCTACATTCTCTTCCTTCACCCGCTCCGACCGACCAATCTGCCTTTCGCGCCATTGCCCTAGGGCCTTCCCTGCCGCGAATTCTTTCCGGCAGCGAGCCCGCAATCGCGATCAACAACATCAACGAGTTCGGCGTCGGAGGAAACAATCCCAAAGGCACACCCAACGCCAACACCTTCGAAGCCATGTACGAGCACTCGGTCGATTCCGTGCTGCACGGCACCGGACAAGAAACTTTCGACGCAGTAAAAATGCTGAGGTCCGCCGATCCAGCGAAGTACAAGCCCGCCGCCGGCGCCGACTATCCGAACGGACGCTTCGGAGACAGCCTCAAACAACTCGCTCAACTGATCAAAGCTAACCTGGGAGTGCAAGTCGCATTCGCCGACATTGGCGGCTGGGACCATCACGTGAACGAGGGCAGCACGCAGGGCCAGATTGCCAATGTTCTGCACGAGTTCTCGCAATCGCTCGGCGCATTCTGGACCGATCTCGGAGACCTGGCCGAAGACACGGTCGTCGTGACCATGTCCGAGTTCGGCCGCACCGCCCGGGAAAATGGGAACCGCGGAACCGACCACGGCCACGCCAACGTAATGTTCGTAATGGGTGGCCCAGTCAAAGGCGGCAAGGTCTACGGGCGATGGCCGGGCCTCGATCAATCCCAGCTGTACGAGGGCCGCGACCTCGCCGTGACTACGGACTTCCGCCAAGTCCTGGGAGAAGCGGTCTACAAGCATCTGGGAAACAAAGCGCTGAATCAGGTGTTCCCAGGCTTCGACAATCAACCAGGAAAATTCCTAAGTATTTGGGATAAAACTACAACTCAACTATCACGTCGGCGCCTTCCACCTTGAGCGGGTATACTGCAACCTTTGCGCCCGGATTATGTACCGCCTCGCCCGTCGCGACATTCCATTGCCATCCATGCCACGGACAAACCAGTTTGTCACCTTCGATAACGCCCTGTCCCAGGGGCCCACCACGGTGCAGGCAAACGTTATCCATGGCGGTGATGGTCCCTTTCACGTTGGCAACGCAGATGACCTTGTCGCCACACGGAAATTCCCTGGCTTCACCTTCGGCAGGAAGTTCGGATTGCGTGGTGAGCTTAATCAGCATTTAGCACTTGGCACTTAGCATTTGGTCTGCAAGAGTCACGTGATCCCAAAACAGCCTGAATCACTCTGGGTTTTGGCTTGCTAAGTGCTAAATGCTAACTGCTGATTTTCTATTTCGGCTGTAACGTCTGCGCGATCATGACCTGCCGCTTGAAGTTCTCTACCATGTTCTGATCCAGCCGCACTTCGGTGGGCTTCCTAGCGAGGGTCATTTGGTCGATCTTGTCTTGCAGCTTGAGCAGTGCGTAAAAGAGGTTTTCCGGACGTGGCGGGCAGCCGATCACGTACACATCCGTAGGCACAATTTTGTCCACCCCTTGCAGGACGGCGTAGGTATTAAACGGTCCGCCTACCGACGAGCACGCACCCATCGAGATTACCCATTTGGGATCAGGCATCTGGTCATAAATGCGTTTTACCACCGGCGCCATCTTTAGCGTTACCGTGCCAGCCACGATCATCAGATCACTCTGCCGCGGGCTGGGACGGAACACTTCCGAGCCGAAGCGTGCAATATCAAAGCGAGCCGTCGAAGACGCAATCATCTCGATGGCGCAGCAAGCCAGGCCGAACGTCATGGGCCACACCGCCGACTTCCGCGCCCAGTTGAAAACGTAGTCCACCGTGGTGATCAGGAAATTCTTTTCGAACTTGTTTTGCAGCCAAGCCATTGAGCGTCCTCGGGTCTTCCGGTACAAGCTTCGCAGTTGCGCCGGAGCACTTTTAGTCTAGGGGCGTCCCGCGTGAGTGTCAACGCGGATCAGGGGACCAGGAGTTTTTGCGTTTTTGACCGGTCATCCCCTCAATGAGTGAAATCGCATTTATCAACAGTCGAGAACCGTCATCGCACAGTTACACAAGCAACCGCGCCATGGTCCGGTGCTTTGCGAGTGAGAGGGCATTTCAATTCCGCGAACGGATTGGATTCGCGCTGCTCGGAGGGTGTTGTGGAAGGAAAAGAATCCTACCCCGCCACCCGCATGGCGTCGCTTCCCGAAGTGAGCGGCACGCGAGCGTGGATCGTGGTGCCACGCTTGGGTTGTGATGCAACTGAAAACGTTCCGTTCACTAATTTGAGCCGCTCCTCCATGCTGATAAGACCGATCCCTCGGCTTTGTTTTGCCTCTTCCCAATCAAAGCCCGTACCAGAATCCCTCACCGTCAGATGAATCTCCCCCGACACTCCCCACAATCGCACTTCAAAGCATCGAACTCCGCTATGTTTTGCTGAATTGTGCAGGGCTTCCTGCAGAACTCGGAAGAGGCAAAGAGAGATATCAGGCGACACCGGGCTCGGCAGGCCGTGGGTGTTGAAATCAACCTCCACATTCTGCTGTTCCCCGAACTCTTTGCAGAATCCCCTTACGGCGGCAGCCAGGCCCAGATACTGCAGCTTTGCGGAGTGCAACTCGTGCGACAAGGATTGGATATCGGTCGCTATCTCGGCGGTCTGCCTCCGGAGTTCGCCCATCCGGCTACCAACTTCGACCGGCAGGTGGGGAGGGCTGAGTTGGAGTTGTTCCAGCTCGATGGCCAACAGTGCGAGACGCTGACAAATGTCGTCGTGAAGCTCTCTTGCGATCCGGGTACGCTCCTGCTCTTGTGCCGCAATCAACCGGCGGCTCACGCTTGCGAGGGCCTGTTCCGCCAGTTTGCGCTCGGTGATGTCGATAAATGCGACAACCGCCCCAATAACCTCTTGCCCTCTCCGCTGGGGATACGACCAGAGCTCGGCGGGGAAGCTGGAACCATTCGCCCTCCATAACAACTCGTCGTCAATATGGATTCCCTCACCTGCTCGGACCGCCCGGAAGTTTCGACACTCCTCAACGGGGAACAACGTCCCATCAGCACGAGCGTAATGAATCAGATCATGCATATTCTTGCCGAGCAGTTCGTCAACCCGTTCATACCCCAAAGCGCGAAGGCAAGCGGGATTGCAGAACGTGCACCGTTCTTCGAGGTCAATTCCATAAATGCCTTCGCCGGTCGAGTCGAGAAGTAGACGTAGTTTGTCTTCGCTCTGACGCAGAGCAAGCTGGCTCTGTTTATGTTCCTCCACAACGACGGCGAGAACCATGAAAGGCGCTGTAACGAAAAGCAAAAATACCTGTATTGACGGCACATTATTAGCCGACTCTGATCCGACGAAGGGACCGCGCCCTTGGACTGCGCCCCAGATCGCCAGAAAGGCCACAAGAATCGCGACACTACTGACACCGGTTGTTCCGAAGCGCAAAGCCGCCCAGAGCAAAAAGGGCACGATAATCAGCACCGGCGCGATGATGGTCGAAGGTGAAACAAAGCTGTAATATCCCAGAACAGCCAAACCAGCCAGTAGCACTGACGCTTCAAGGTAGCGAGAAAGCGACGCCTGTGCCCAGTCCGATCTCTTGTTAACCCAACCCAAAATGGCTGGGATCAGCGTGAGGTATCCCAGCGCCTGTGACAAAAAAGAAATTCGCCAACTTCTCCAATAAGCCCCATGTGTGGTAAACGCACTGAAAAAAGCTCCGGCCAATGGTGCGAGGAGCACGGCGAAGAAACAATACTTGGCCAGGGCCTTCACGTTGTCTAGCTGAGGCACACCGCCAAAGCAATAACTGAGACCCAAGGCAGCTGTCAGGACTTCTGCTATATCAGACAGCTGGAAGAAAATGGTGGAACGAATCGATATGCCCATGCGCAGATCGTAGAACGCAAATGTCACAAGAGCGGCTGCGATTACTATCGGCCAGATTCTGCGAGGAAGGTACAACAGCGCGGATACCAGGAGAATATTTCCCGGCCAAAGCGGCCAGTCCAACGTGTCCCGTATTACAACCGTCGTCCCTAACTTCGCAGCGAAGTAGGACATGGTCGCCACCAGGCACGCGAGGATCGCTAGACGAAACGGGGAATTCAGATTCACTGGATTCCACAATGGGCGATTTTGGATAGAACTCATGGGAAGATGAAATCCAAGGGTCTCGACGATGGTGGTTCATTATCTGTCCCCCCGGATCGAGAGTCAAACAACTGACGAAAACAGACATAGCGCAACTCTCGTCGACGGGCCGTGGGGCGCGCAGGCCAAAGCGTTGACCCGCCGTTTCGCTTACCTTCCCCCATGCCATCGTCCTTCCGGACAGTACCTTTAGTACCTGGGTCCTACCCCCAGAGGCGCCGTATAATCGAGGCGAAACCAGCATAATTCTGGCAAGGCTGGGCAAAGCACACGGTGGACCCTGCATTCGCATTGGCGATTTTCGCGCTGGGGCTGGCATTCGGCAGCTTCCTGAATGTGTGTATCTATCGCCTGCCGAGGGATTTGTCGGTGATTCATCCCGGCTCGGCGTGCCCCAAGTGCGCCCAGCCAATCCGCTTTTATGACAACGTCCCCATCCTGAGCTGGCTGATTCTGCGTGGACGCTGCCGCTACTGCAAGGCTGCAATCTCGCCACGCTATCTCGTGGTCGAACTCCTTACGGGCGCGTTGTTTCTGGCCTGCTACGCATATTTCGGATTCACCCTGGTCGCGTTGAAATACTGTGTTTTCGGATTCCTTCTTCTGGGCTTGATCTTCACCGATGCCGAGACTCAACTCTTGCCCGACAAATTGACCTTGCCGGGGTTTGTTGCGGGATTGCTGTTCAGCCTGGTGGTTCCGGTCAACGATTTACTCTCGAAGATGCTGTTTGGTCTCATCTACCAACCCGCTGCCGGGGCTTCCAGCCCTTGGCTCTCGTTGCTGCAAGCGTTGATGGGAGCCGCGGTGGGAGCCTCGTTCATTTATGGCGCGGGAGCGATCTATCTGCGCGCACGCGGCGTCGAAGGCATGGGCTTCGGCGACGTCAAGTTGATGGCGATGGTAGGCGCGTTCCTCGGGATTCGGCTGACCATCTTCACCCTGTTCGGCGCTTCAATCGTCGGATCGCTGGCTGGGTTATCCACCGTGCTGGCGGTGTGGATCAAGCGTACCCGACGGCGCATCGTCCGGCATCATGAGCCGGCAAGCCTGGCCCGGCGTCACGGATGGGAGTCGGCCAGCATTGCGTTGCGGCGTTTTCCCATGCCATTTGGCGTGTTTCTCGGCAGCATGGCGATGGTTGCTTCGTTCTTCGGTGACCAGTTTTTTCGCTGGTACTGGAGGTTGCTGTGAGAATACTCAGCAACCTCATCGTGGTTCGGATGGCGGTGGTGCTGTTTGCCATGGCCCTCTCATTTTGGATCGCAACTCTCCTGCTGCGGCGTATGCGTCGCATACTCACGGAGGAATCTTTCGCCGTTGACTCCGCCCCCGAGCTCGAGCAGTTCCCCATGCACACCTACAACGCTGTGATTCAGCAACTGAAGCAGCAGAAACACGAATTGCTGAGCGTGCAGCAGGTGGAACGGCGCCGAGCCAAGACTTCAGAAAATATCAGTGCCGCGGTGCTCTCGAACCTCTCCAGCGGAGTGTTGTTTCTGACCACGAACGGCCTGGTCCGCACCGCCAATGCCGCAGCCAAAAGCATTCTTGGATTTGCTTCACCGGTAGGAATGAGTGTGAGTGAAATATTTCGGGATGCGATATTGAGTTCGTCTTTGTCGCCAGGCTCCCACGAAACGCTGGCAGCCGCGGTGCAAGCCAGTTTGCGCGAGCCCAGTTTGCGGATACAAGGGCTTTCCCGAAGTGTGGAGGCGGATTACATCACGCCAGCGGGCGACCAACGCATTCTCGAGATCACGATTTCTCCGGTGCCCACCCCCTCGGGTGAGACTTTGGGCGCGGCTTGCCTGATCACGGACAAAACGGAATTTGCAACCATCCAGCGGCTGCAGGAATTGCGCGGAGAAATGTCCGCCGAGATGGCCCTGGCGTTGCGCAATTCGCTGGCTACGATCTCCAGCTACGCGCAACAAGTGGCGGTCAGTTCAGATCCCACACTGGTGCGGCGGTTGGCCGTCGACATCGTTTCGGAAGCAGCCGACCTGGATCACACCATCGGCGGTTTTCTAGCCGGTGCAAAAGCCGCGAAGGCCGCTGGAGCATAAGTTCAATCGGAGGATGAAACAAAGATGAAACCCATAACACACGTTTGGATTGCCGCAATGATTCTAGCCGGAGGGCTGGCCTCGTGTGCCAGCGCCCAGGACTCGACTACCCAGCCCCAGCCATTGGGAGACTACGCTCGCTCAGTCCGCAAAGACAAGAAAACGGCGCCCACAAAGCAATATGACAACGACAATATGCCTGTGGACGATAAGCTTAGCGTTGTGGGGGGCGCGGGGTCGAGCGATAGCCAGGCGCAAACCGCGGCGAGCGGCGGAGCGGACGCAGCCTCGTCGGACAAAAAGGGCGACGACAAACCGCCCGCAATCCAGCCGGGACAATCGCAAGAAGATCGCCAGAAAACCTACGACGCATGGAAGGACAAGTTGGCGGACCAGAAAGCGAAAGTAGACCTGCTCAATCGCGAACTGGATGTGGAGCAACGGGAATATCAACTGCGCGCTGCCGCGATGTATGCCGACGCTGGGAACCGTCTGCGGAATTCAGGCAGCTGGGACAAGGAAGATGCAGACTACAAGCAGAAGATCGCTGAGAAGAAAAAAGCCGCGGACGACGCCAAACAGCAACTCGATGACATGCAGGAAAACGCCCGCAAGGCGGGTGTTCCCTCTTCAGTTCGAGAGAGTAGCACGGGTCAACAATAGTACGGCTTGCCAGCACGCGGTTCCAGGCCCTCGATATGGTCGAGGGCCTTTCTTTGGCTCGCGATTATGCACGGGGGAGGGTCAAGAGCCAATACGCACTGACGCATAGCAGGATGACGGCTACGGCGGCCACTGCGATCCGCGGCCCAAGAATTCGAAAGCGCTGACTGAGCGCCGTCAACAGCAGCACGGTGGCGAGGAACACGGTTACCTTGATGTAGTCGTCCCCGGTGTCGCGCGTGCTTACGCCTTTTTCAAAATAGCCTTTCGCCTCTTCCGCAAATTGCGCCGACTCGGCCGCATAGGCGTTCTTGTACTCGGGCATGAAGACTGGTCCCTGCGGCGCCGAAGGGTTATTGATAGGGTCGAGCTTCCACCAGGCTTGAAACGCGACGGCGTATTCGGGCCGGAAGCGGCGTTCGTAGAAAGCAGCGAGTTTGTCCCGGCCGGCGACCTTGGACGCGACCCAACCATTGAAGGTCACGATGTCATAGAGCCGATCCTGACCCGCCAAGGTAGCTTTTTCCTGCGAGAGCACGGTGGTGCGTGAAGCCCGCGAGTAGTTCTCTGCCGAGAGTGCTCCCCAGCGCGACGCTTCGTAGCCGCTCCAGGCGGTCGCGATGGCCACGATGGCGAGCACTACGGCCTCAAGAATCTCGACCCATTCCGCGTGCGTGCCTGAGCGCGATCCATGATGATGCCCCTGCTCGTGGATCTTGTGAGCAAACTCGACGTTCGATGTTGCCTCTGGCATCGTGATCTCCTCCTCGCAGTTTGGGAACCAATTATCTCAGTTTTTGTAGCGCACGAGTCGATTGATTGAGGGGGGAGATGGATACGAGTTCCGCTCGTGCCGACGAATCCACTTTCAACTATTAAAACCGGAGCTCAATGAGTGGAATCGTGATTTTTCGCTAGTTGATGTGCTTGTACTCTTGCGGCGGCTCGAACTTCGTTTGGTCGGGCTCTCCGAGATCTAGACGTATTATCTCGGTTTGCGATTAGGAACCGTCCGACTCATGTTCAGTTGTGAGCAGCAGAATGTGAGGGACTCTGAGAGCGCCAAGTCTCCACGACGATGGTGATCGGGTGTCCTCCAGTAGTCAAGGCGGCAGTTCGGCACCCCGCCGCAGCCCCGGGTTCCCAACCTCCCGTTGCTCTATTGGCTTGCTTGGCGGAGCTTGTGAATCTGTTTGAGGTGGTGGCGGCCGTGGACCCAGTGAAATTTTCGCCACTGACGTCCAGTTAGGGGTCCGAGGATGGGATGGTCGAGCACTCGGGTTCGCTCGCCAAAGCGGGCTTCGCATTTCGCAATCTGGTCGTCCATGGCTGAGATTCGTGGTCCGATTTCGCGTATGACTTCTTCAGCCGCCATCCCACGGGGTAGGGCATGCTTTGGCGATTTTCGTCCCTCGGGTAGGTGCCCGAGTCCGTTGACCACAAACGTCCTCACGCGATCCTTCAGCATCGGCGTCCGCGCTTGCGGCTCGCCCGCTTGCAGGCAACGCTCGAAAGCCTTCGTAGTGCCAGTGTAGGTGAGATAGAGGTGCTCGAGAACTTCCGCCGTGCTCCACTTGCCCTCGGGATGACGCCGCAGGTCTTCGGCGCTCAGGTCTCTAGTGGCAGAGGCGATCGCTTCCTGTAACCTTTGTAGGTACGCATCCATGAACGAACTCCTCCCGCTGCTTCTAGTAGAATCAATTCCGGCATTCACGGTTGCAAAATTTCACGCTCTACGGATGATGCTATGAAAAACTTGCTGATGGCGATGCTGGCGCTCGCATTACTGACGATGGCAAGCTGTTCATCGGAGTCTTCGAAGCCGGCAGAGACGGAGAAACCGCAGCCGAAAGCCGCGGAGTTCCAGACCGGCCGGTACGCCTTCCAAAAGCTCTATGTCGCGGCGCGTGGGTGGGCACACGATGCGCAACCGTACCGGCTGGAATCGCAGGCAACGTCCGACTGGAAGGGCAAAGACGGCAAGGCGGACGTATGGCGCGCGTCCTTTGCGTCTCCCGCAGGACACGGGGCGAAGACCTATGTATGGTCGGGCACGGATGCCCAGGACGCTCCTGCGCGCGGAGTCATTCCTGGCGCGGAGGACAGTTACAGTCCCACGAATTCGTCCACGCAGGTCTTTGATATTGGCTTTCTGCATGTGGACTCAGACAAGGCATTTACAGTTGCCCAGCAACATGGGGGCGATAAAGTGCTGGAGAAGGCTCCGGATACTCCTGTCCTCTACGTGCTCGACTGGAATCACGCCACCAACGAACTCATTTGGCACGTGATCTACGGCAACAGCCGAGATGTTGCCAAACTCACTGTCGATGTGAATGGAACTACGGGAGAGTTCATTCGGGTCGAGAAGTAGCAAGGTTACGGTTTGGATTCGGTCTTCTGCGAGGTTTCGTTCTTCGCCTCAGACCCCTTTAGTTTCTGCAGCGCCTTGCGCGCCTCCTTTGCGTAGGGCCCGTCGGGCAGAATCTTCAAATACTCCTCGTAATGCGGAATCGCCTGGTCGGGTTGATCCAGCTTCTCGTAGCACTGCGCCATGCGGAAATTGGCGACGGCATCCTTTTCTTTCCAAATCAGCGCGTCCTGGTAGCGGGCCAGGGCGGCCTTATAGCTTTTCCGTTTGAAGTAGTAGTCGCCGACCTCGTCGTCCTTCATCGCCCGGTACGGATTCCAGGGATGCATCTCCGTGACGTCACCTTCGGGTTCGTCTTCGGGGTTGGTTTCAACCGCGCCACTGTTGGGATGGTTCTTGGCGTCATCTTTCGGCGGGCTGATATCAACCCGAGTGTCGCGGCTGGAACTCTCCCCTGCTTCGGTTGCCGGAGCCGAGCGCGGAGGAGCCTGATTCTGCCCCGGCTGATCTTGACTTTGATCAGACTGCGGTTCCTGTTGAGCGACTGCCCATCCTCCCAGAAAAAGGGAAAAGAGGATAGTGAAAACAAACCTGCGCATGAATAGATTTTAACGCTTTGCGAGGGTAAAGTGCGCGGAACAGACCCGTTAACCACGAAGGACACGAAGGTTCACAAGGGAAACCGGGCGGCCAGATCATCATAGTCACGTCGGGAGGTGCATTGCTTGGCCTCCGGTTTTTTCTTCGTGAACTTTCGTGTCCTTCGTGGTTAACGGGTTTAGCCAAAAAAAACAGGCCGCTCCGGGGGATGGAGCAGCCTGGTTGGCGAAGTCCTCCGGGGAGGAGGGTGAACTCGTTTATAGCGACGGCCCCGTCGGCTGGTTCGCGGCCGACGCGGGAGCGCTTCCTGTCGTATTGGTCATTAGACGCACATCGACGCGGCGATTCTTGGCCCGACCTTCCCTGGTCTTGTTCGAGTCGACTGGCTTGTCCTTGCCCAACCCGATTACATAAATCTTGTAGGCCGGAATGTTGCGCTCCGAGGCCAGGTATTGAATCACGGCGTCGGCACGGCGCTGGCTTAGTCCGTAGTTGTATTCGGCATCGCCCACTGAATCGGTCGCGCCTTCGACGGTCAGGATATAGCCCTTGGTATTGGACACATCGCTTGCGAGCTGATCCAGTGCGGTCTTGGCGTCCGCTGTCAAATTGTCCTTGTTAAACCCAAAGTGGACCGAGGTCTCGGTCACGACCTTGTAGTTGTCCAGGTTGGCGACGGCGTTCTGTAACGTGTCCACGCGGTGGACGGCGTTGGTAGCCTGGGTCTGCGCCTGGTCGGCAGCTTGACCGGCTGCCTGAGCCTTCTGGTCCACTTCGGCAGTTTTAGCTTGTACCTGCTGGATTCCGGCCTGGGCGCGGGCGTCGACGTCCTTGATGTCCTTCGAATTCTTTGCGGTCAGGTCGTCCAGTTCATTGGTTTTGTTGATCAGCGGGGTGGTCTGTTGGCGGACATAGTTCTTGCTGGCGCATCCTACCGAGGCCGCCAAGCCCATTGCCAGTAGAACGGTTAACGAAGTGCGATTCATATATAGAGACGCTCCTTTTTCTCTCACGTCAGCGGATCTTTGGCTCACTTGATCCTTAGCTCACTTGATCCTTCGATGCTTGATCCCGGGTACGAACCTGGTTGTCAAAATCCAGACTACCGAAATTGGGTCGTTCTGCCTCGGATCGCCAAGTTCTGTGCCAATCCGCTGTTACGTTCTGCCCTGTACTTGAGCACGAGCGCTGCCAACCCAAGGCAGATCGGCGTTGTACTGTAACTTGTTGCTGTGGCGCAGATTATACATCTGTTGGTGCGCAGAGGAGCGCTTCCAGAGGGAACAAAGGCGATATAAGTGGGGAAATTTTATACGATGGAAGACCGGCTAACCCTTGCGTCCAACGGCCTCGCAGTCGTCACGTCCTGGGCGGACCGAGTATCGGAAGAGCTTCCCGTTTGTTGCGCCGGAACACTCGGAAATCGCCTTCATACAGTGATCACTGTATGCGCGTCAGCGACGCGAACATCGCGACAAGGGCGTATCGCGACGGCTTCATCGACCGGACAAGCCTGTCCGCGAAGACAAATCCGATGGCCCGTTGATCTTGCCCGCAAGACTCAGGAATCGTTGATTTTCTTTTTCCGCCTCGGCGCGCTCAAGCTGCTGCCGAATAATCCGTCCCACCGGGATCCCTGTCCGTCGAGATATTTCCTTCAGCCAGGTCAGAAGCTCGTCGGTAAGTCGTATGGTCAGTGCGGGACTCATATGACACTACTGTGGCACACGGCCGTTCGCGTCCCCGAGAGCATTCGCAAACTCTAATAAAATAGAAGTACAAGCACAGCCCATGGACCTTGCCGCGAAAATTCGTACCCTCCCCGCCTCGGCCGGCGTGTACCTCTACAAGAACGCTGAGGGCGAGGTTATCTACGTAGGTAAGGCGAATAACCTGCGCAGCCGGGTCAGTTCTTACTTTCGCGAAGGCCGGCTCGAGGACGCAAAAACTGACACGCTCGTGCGCGAGGCCGTCGACGTTGACTACATCGTCGTGGCCAACAACAAAGAGGCGCTGGCGCTCGAGAACCACCTCATCAAGCAGAAGCAGCCACGATTTAACATTCTGCTGCGCGACGACAAGACCTATCCCTACGTGAAGCTGACCCTGGGCGAGCGTTTTCCCCGAGTTTATGTGACGCGGCGCCTGCGCAAAGACGGTAGTAGCTATTACGGCCCGTATTTTCCGACGAGCCTCGCATATCGCATCGTGGACCTGATCCACCGCCATTTTTTGATCCCGTCGTGCAAGGTCGATCTTGGGCATTTTCATCCCCGGCCGTGCTTGCAGTACTACATCGGACGCTGCCTCGGACCTTGCGTAGAGGGACTCACCACGCCCGAGGCTTATCAGGAAGCGGTGCGTGATGTGAAACTGTTTCTCGAAGGCCGGCCGACGGACTTGTCGCATTCTTTGCGCGAGCGCATGGCAAAAGCTGCTGCGGCTGAGGAGTACGAGCGTGCGGCGAAATATCGCGATTTGATTTCGACCGTCGAGCAGTTGCAGGAGAAGCAGCGGATTGCCGCGGTCGAGGGCGACGACGCTGACGTGTTCGGTTATCACTACGAAAACGACATGCTGGCGGTGAATCTGTTTCACATGCGCGGCGGCCGCGTGCTGGACCGCCGTGAGTTCTTCTGGGAGGAACTGCCCGAGTTCACAGACGATCACGTAGGAGTCGGCGCCCCCGTCCGCCCGGCCGAGCAAAGCTCGACAGAGGTTTCGCCGGCCATCTTCAACCCTGGAGAATTCTTCTCAGCCTTGCTGAAGCAGCTTTATATCGGACAGCCCTACGTCCCGCGCAACATCTACGTTCCGGTGGAGTTCGAGGACCGCGAAACCCTCGAGGAAGTATTGTCCGATCAGATTGCAGGCGACAGTTCTCATCAGGCGCGGGTCCACATCCTTGTTCCCCAGCGCGGCGAAAAACGCTCTCTTCTGGACTTGGCTGGCAACAACGCCAAACAATCGTACGACCAGCGCTTCCGAGTAATGAAGCCGAATACGAAGGCGATTCAGGAGGCGCTCCAGGACGCGCTCGGCGTGCCCGAATCGCCTCGCCGCATCGAGTGCTTCGACATCTCGCATATTCAGGGCGCCGAGACGGTCGCTTCCATGGTGGTGTGGGAAGACGGCCGCATGAAGAAATCCGACTATCGAAAATTCATTATTCGCAGCGTTGATGGGGTGGATGACTTCGCGTCCATGCGCGAGGTGGTGACGCGCCGCTACAAGCGTGTGCAGGAAGAAAAGAAGCCGATGCCGAGCCTGGTGCTGATCGACGGAGGACTGGGACAGTTGCACGCCGCGGCCGAGGCACTGGCATCGCTCGAAATCATTAATCAGCCGCTGGCTGCGATTGCCAAGCGCGAAGAAATTATTTACGTGTACGGACAAGAAAGCGAACCCGTCGTGCTCGACCATCACTCTCCGGTGCTGCACCTTGTTCAACTGATTCGCGACGAAGCTCACCGCTTTGCCGTGACCTTCCACCGCAAACGCCGCCAGATGCGCGACCGCTCGACCGAATTGCTCGAAATCCCCGGCGTGGGCGCGCGAACAACTCGCCGGTTGCTGGAACATTTCGGAAGCGTGCAGGCGGTGAAGCAGGCCGAAGCCGCGGCTCTGTCTTCCGTAGTCACTCGTGCACAGGCCGAGGCAATCCTAGAGCACTTTCGCAAGTGAGAATCTTGAAACGCAGAGAGCGCCGAGAGGGCGTGCAGAGTCGACCTTTTCTCGGCGACCTCCGCGGATGTTCTCAGCGCGCTCTGCGTTTTAAGATTTTGGGCTGGGCGAGGAATTCCCCATATCCATCACAACTTTCCAACTCCCATCTTTCTGTTTCTTCCAGATGCTGACGTACTTGCCATATTCAACCGTTGGTTTTCCGTCTTTCTCTCTGGAGCGGAACTCAAAAGTTCCGTACGTATAACCCAAGTCGCCCGACGCCGCCATGCCCGCGTAAACTGGCTTCCATGTCAGGTGGTTGCTTTTGTCGTCGAGAAAGCCCATCGTCTTCGCAATACTTTCCTTGCCCCGAAACATATCCGCACCGTTAGGCAGTTCCGCAGCGTCGTCGGCGTAGTAGGACATATATCCCTGCGAGCCATGCTCGGCGGCGGCCTTCATGAAGTCAGATTCGAACTGGAGTAGGATGCCCGTATCGCTCTTGGCGGCGGCCGAAGGAGACGCGTGCGCAGAAACAAAGACGACGAGAAGTAAGGCGGTAAAAACTGGCAGCAGCAGTTTCATGAAGCCTCCGTGAAATTAGCGACAATTTTACCCGAGCGGCAATCGACTCGCGACGCCCTCGTCCTGCTAAACTAGCGGTTCGTCCCATGAAAACGTCCCTGCTGGTCCTGACTCTTTGCGCCGGGCTTATGCCGTGCGCATTCGCGCAAAATTCGGACGCTCCGAACCCGCCCACTCCGCAAGAAAACCTGGCCACTCCTCAAGAGAAGCATCTGCGCAACGTTCGCCAGCTCACCTTTGGAGGACAGAATGCCGAAGCTTATTTCTCGGCCGACGGCAAAAAGCTCATCTTCCCATCCACGCGGGATAACCTCGAATGCGATCAGATGTTCACCATGAACGTGGACGGCTCCGACGTTCGCATGGTCTCGAATGGCAAGGGAAAAACTACTTGTGGATATTTCTATCCCGACGGCAAAACCATTCTGTATTCGTCCACCTATTTGACCGACCCGAAGTGCCCGCCCCGCCCGGACTATTCCAAGGGATACGTGTGGGCGGTCTACCCCGGGTTCGACATTTTCGCCGCCAACCCGGACGGCTCCGGACTCATGCAACTTACCGACTCACCAGGTTACGACGCCGAGGCAACGGTTTCGAGAAACGGCAAGCATATCGTCTTCACTTCCATGCGCAACGGCGATCTCGATATCTACACCATGGACGCCGACGGCAGGCACGTAAAACAACTCACCCGCGAACTGGGATACGACGGCGGCGCGGTCTTTTCGCCCGATGGAAAGCAAATCGTCTATCGCGCCTATCATCCCGTCAGCGACAAGGAAATTGCCGAGTACAAGGAATTGCTGGCACAGAATCTGGTCCGCCCAACCACGCTCGAGATTTGGATCATGGGATCAAACGGCGGGCATAAGCGGCGCGTCACGAATCTCGGCGCCGCCAGCTTTGCTCCTGCATTCTTCCGCAAAGGCAAACACCTGCGGATTATTTTCTCCTCGAATCAGGGTTCGACCGGTGGGATGGGCAACTTCGAGCTTTACGCCATCAATGTGGATGGCAAAAATCTGGAGCAGATCACTTACAGCCCAGGCTTCGACGGATTCCCCATGTTCAGCTACGATGGCAAGAAGCTGGTGTGGGCATCGAATCGCAACGGCAAAGCGCCCCACGAGACCAATATCTTCATCGCCGACTGGGTTCCGTAAACCGAAATCCCAACTCACCTTTGTTATTTCCAACTCACGATTGTCATTCCGAGGAGGGAAGCGACGAGGAATCTGCTCTTTCTCCGCCAGGCAACAACCGAGCCGACGCATACGACTTGGTGACGGACGGAAGTTCTCGGCCTTCCGATTGCCCATCTGAGAGCGGACACTCGTGTAGCGCGCCGTATAATAACCCTTCACACCAATGGAATCTCTGATGAAATCGCGCCAGTGGTTGATCGCGCTCGGGCTGGTGGGTTTGGTATTGGCGGCTGTCGTCGGCTCGATCCTGACTCGCGATCTCGGCCCACTGGCAGCGCCGGCGGCTTCCGGAACAACAACCGAGCAGGCTCCACTGGTGGACGAGCGGCCGCTGCAGACGGCACGCGCAATGGCCAAACTGGCGGCGGGCGCGGACGAGCATCGCTTCGCGGATCAGGCTGCGGAACTCGCCGACAACGAGGTCGACCTCGACTTTCACGACTCTTTGCGCGATGCCGCGGACCATCCCGTCGCGCCCACACCGCAGAACCGCGAACTCTTTGAACACGCCAGTCAGTCCGAGGTGGATGTCAAAGCCGACCAGGACCGCGTCGAACAACTGAAGAAAGACCTTGCCTCCGCGAGCGGCGCTAGACAGGAACGAGCACAAGAACAACTTGACATAGCCCAGGCCCAACTGGAACTCGATCAGGACGAGGCGAACGACGCCAAGGAAGACTTGATCCGCTCGGGCGCCGATCCCGGCAGCTTGATCCAGCGCCAGTTCGACCAGCACCAGGCCGCTGAACACGCAGCCGATGAAAAACCCGCGGCGGCGGCCAACACCCAAAATATCAATTACCAGGCCGGCAGCCTCTACGCCCAATTCGTGGCCTGGCGCGCGTTGCGCAACCAGGCCCTCCCATTGCTGGAAGCGCAGAACGAGGCCCGCCAGACCGCGGCCAAGCTAGTCGAGAAGCACGCCGCACTGGAAAAGCAGGTCACAGCCAGAAAGGCTAAGCAACGCGAGAACCCGCCAGCCACGAGTCAACCACCTTCCGGTCAGACGAATCCCGGGCAAGCGAGCGTCCAACCGAACGCCAGTCAATCCGCAAGCCAGCCAAGCACCATGCCCGCCGCTGCAAACACGGCGGTCAAGGCTTTGCATCGTCTTTCCAATGACCAGAAGAATTTGGCTGACCTGGACAAGCGCATTCAAGACGAGCAGGAACTGGCCAACAGCTATGCGGGATGGATTGCGGTAATCCGTTCGCACCAGCGCACGGCGTTGCATGGCATGTTCCAGTCTGCGCTTTTCATCATCCTCATTGTGCTGATGGTCTATCTTGCCGACCGCTCGATCGACCGCCGCCTCGCCGAAATGGGTCCGGGCACCCGCTTGCACACACTTCGTGCCGTGATTCGGTTTGCCGTGCAGGCCGTCGGCGTTCTGCTCATTTTGTTTGTGATAGCCGGTGCTCCACAGCAGACCACTACCTTCCTTGGCTTGGCCACGGCGGGAATCACGGTGGCGATGAAGGATTTCATCGTCGCTTTCTTCGGCTGGTTTGTGTTGATGGGAAAAAACGGACTGCGCGTCGGCGACCTGGTCGAGATCAACGGCGTAGCCGGCGAAGTGGTCGAGATCAATCTGCTGCGCACCGTGTTGCTCGAAACTGGCAACTGGACCGATAGCGGCCATCCCACTGGACGCAAGGTAGCTTTCGTCAACGGCTATGCCATTGAGGGCCACTTCTTCAACTTCACCACCAGCGGGCAGTGGCTCTGGGACGAACTGACGATTACGGTCCCGCCGAATCAGGATCCGTATCCGCTGCTGGACGCCATTCAAAAAACCGTGGCCAAAGAAACTGAGACCAATGTTCACGCAGCCGAAAAAGAGTGGCAGAATGCCGCCAGCAACTACAAAGTGAGCTCAGTCTCAGCCGCGCCAACTGTCAACCTGCGCCCAACCTCCTCGGGCGTAGAAGTCCATGTCCGCTACATCGCGCGTGCCCAGGAGCGCTCAGCGATCCGGACGCGATTGAACCAGGCTTTGGTTGAGTTACTGCATCACCGCGAGGGTGACAAAAAAGAAAGCATGTCAGCGGCGAAGTAATTGCTCAACGCGACTGTCTAGAAAAGCCCCAATCACGGTTGGTTGTGGAATGGTACGGCTTTACATGCCTCCAATGAATAAGGGCTTTTACCCACTGAGGTTTCCGAACGGCGGCCCTTAGTTTTCATCGTTAAAGCACCGCATTCTTACGGGCTAACGCCAAAGCGCCCTTCACCGGGTCAATCACCGTGGTGTTCAGCGAAGCATGAGGGTAAGCGGCGCGAACGCGCTTCCCGAAAACCTGCCGCACCGTCGCGGAATTGCCAAAGACTCCTCCCGAGACGGCCACCGGAACTGCTCTACGCTTCCCAAAGAGTCGAGCGATCACGATGCCAGCCAGAGTTGCCAACTCCCCACCTGCATGGGTTAACACGATGCGGGCCGTTGCGTCGCCCGCGTCTGCAGCGGACAACACTGCCGGCAAAAGAGCCGCGAAGTCAGGAGACTTGTTGGCAGCAACAACCAACTGCTCGCGCGAACTGATGCCCCACGACTTCATGATGTTGTCGAGCAACCCGCTCGAGCGTACATCTGCCGCTTCATCATAAGCGCGCATGGTCGCCGCCACAGCCGACCGTCCAATCCAGTGTCCCGAGCCTTCATCGGAAATGGCAAATCCCCAGCCGCCGGCTCGCGCAGTCTGGCCTGCGGAATTCCGTCCATAAGCAATCGATCCAGTGCCGGCAATGACGATCACGCCCGGCCCACCGCCAAATGCGGCTTCCATGGCGATAACCATGTCGCCCACAACTGCAACCTCGCCGGAAACAAACTCAGACACCAGTCGCCGCACCACCCCAGCGACCTCAGGCAACGCCCCACCTGCGATTCCGACGCAAGTTTTTTCAATCCGTGACGGACTGATGTTGGCCGCAGCACAGGCTTGTCGTATGGCGGCGCCCAGACTCTCTCGCGCCCGAGACTCTCCAACCCGAACCACGTTACTGCCAGCAGATGTCCCCGTGCCAAGGACCGAATTCTCGTCGCCAATAATGCACGAGGTCTTGCTGCCGCCGCCGTCAATGCCGAGGAAGATGCTCACGAGCGTAGTTCTATCACAAAAGCTCTTTCACCACGGAGACACAGAGGAAGTCATGCCCCTTTATTTCGCTTTCGCAATCGCGATCCAAACCGGCAAGGATAAATGCCGTCCTCTGTGTCTCTGTGACTCTGTGGTGAGAAGCCTTGCAACGAATTTACGAGCTGGATACCTCGCACAGATAAGCCACTGCCGGAATCCAAAGCTGGATACTCTTGAGGAATCGGAGATCCATGAACCTGGACAGACTCGATCTCGCAATCATCGCGCTGTACCTTGCCGGGATCACCCTGTTCGGTTTGCGTTTCCGCAAACGTCAGCGCACGTTGCGCGATTACTTCCTCGCCGACCGCAATATTCCCTGGTGGGCGATTGCGCTCTCGATTGTGGCCGCCGAAACCAGCACGCTCACCATCATCAGTATTCCCGGTTTGGCCTACGATACGAATCTCACGTTTCTCCAGGTTGTCCTCGGATATCTGGTGGGACGCGTCATCATCAGCTTTGTTTTGTTGCCACAGTACTTTCGCGGCGATCTCTACACCGCCTATGAACTGATCGAACGGCGCTTTGGGCGCGGCCTGCGTTCCCTGACAGCGGGCCTTTTTCTCGTGACCCGGGCCGCGGCCGAAGGCGTGCGCGTCTATGCGGTTTCGATCGTCGTGGCCATTGCGGTGGGCACAGGTGAAATTGCCTCAATCGCCATCATTACGATATTGACTTTGATCTACACCTTTGAAGGTGGCTTGGCTGCGGTGATCTGGACCGACGTCGTGCAGACGGTGATCTATGTGGGTGGTACGCTCGTCGGGCTTTTCACCATTCTTCACCTGGTTCCGGGCGGGTGGACCACCATTCACAGCGTAGCCGACAATGCGGGCAAGCTGCGCGTCTTCGACTTCAGCTTCAACCTCTGGAAACCCTACACCTTCTGGGCGGGAGTCGTTGGTGGAACCTTCCTCACCACCGCCAGCCACGGCACCGATCAATTGATTGTGCAGCGACTCTTGGCGGCGCGCAACCAGCGGCAGTCTGTGACTGCCCTGCTCTCGAGCGGAATCGCCATCCTGTTCCAGTTCGCTCTGTTCCTGCTAGTTGGCATGATGCTATTTGCCTATTACCGCGTACCTTCCACGAACTTTGGCTCGGCAGACAGAATCTATCCCAGATTCATTGTCAGCCAGATGCCACACGGAATTTCTGGCCTGCTGATTGCCGCGATCCTGGCAGCGGCGATGTCGAACTTGAGCGCCGCGCTCAACTCGCTTTCGTCGACTTCCATCATTGACTTTTATCTGCAGCACAAACCGCAAACCGATGAACGGCGCCGCGTGCAGCTATCCCGCATCGCGACCTTCGTGTGGGCGCTGGTGCTGTTCTCGCTGGCTGTGTTGTCGCTGCACAAAGTTGGACGCGTCATCGAAGTCGGATTGCAGATCGCGTCCGTCGCCTATGGCGCGTTGCTGGGAGTGTTCCTGCTCGGCGTTCTGACCTTGCGAGCCAATCAAACCGGGGTGATGATTGGCATGTTGTGTGGCTTCGCTTCGGAACTCTACATTTGGCTTGGAACGCGCGTGCCTTGGACCTGGTACGTCGCGATCGGAACGGTGGTGACATTTACTGTCGGATACGTCGCGAGTATCGCGCTCCAACCCGAAGAGGCAAAATCTTAAATCGCAGAGAACGCGGAAAACGTCCGCAGAGATTGCAGAGGGTGAGGCTCTCAGCGATCTCAGCGCTTCTGGTTTTGGCTTATACTTTCCACTCGCCGAATGCTGACTGACATCCAAGCCGTAAAATCCCGTCCCGAACTCGCCCGCGATCTCGCCGTGAGTCATGCGGGCGCGATTGTTGTTGGCACCATCATTGGGAGCGGAATTTTTCTGGTCCCGGCTGAGATGATGCAGGCGGTCGGGTCGGCCAGGTTGGTTTATCTGGCTTGGCTGGTTGGGGGGCTGCTCTCGTTCTTCGGCGCGCTTACCTATGCGGAACTGGGTGCGATGAAGCCGCTGGCGGGCGGCGAGTATGTTTATGTTCGCGATGCCTACGGGCCACTGGTTGGATTTCTGTACGCCTGGACCTGGTTTCTGATCGCCAAGCCGGCGTCGATCGCGACCGTCACGACGGGGCTGGTTCGAATCCTTGAGACTTTTCCGGTGTTTGCGTTCTTCTCCGGCTCCGTCATCAGTCAGCCGTTCCACATTACTTACGGCCAACTGGTTGCCATCGCCGCGACGGTGCTCATTTCTTTGCTCAATTATGTCGGGGTTAAGAAAGCCGGCGAGTTTCAACTGGTCTTCACCTTGTTGAAGGTTGCGATCATTCTCGGCATCGTCGTGATCGGATTCAGCTACCGCGACGGAAGCTGGAGCCATTTTGCCGGGACTTATGCTGCGGCAAAGGGTGGGCTAGCCGGATTCATGGCGGCGCTGGTGGCGGCGTTGTGGGCTTACGACGGATGGTACGATCTGAACATGGTGGCCGGAGAGATTCGGCAACCGGAGCGCAACATTCCGATCGCGCTGATCGTGGGTGTCGCTACGGTTGGTGCGCTCTACATGCTGGTGAATGCGGCGGTACAATTCGTCCTCCCTGCGGATGCGATTGCTACTTCTCCTCGATCTGCATCGGACGCCATCGGCTTAGTGTGGGGCACCCTTGGCGCCAGCATTGTCTCGGCGGGGATGGCGGTTTCCATGTTGGTCACGTTGAACGGCACGATTATGAGCGGAGCTCGCATTCCATTCGCTGTGGCGCGTGACC
>DATHPO010000356.1:0-14558 GCA_035483835.1 Terriglobales bacterium | reverse complement strand
TTGGTCATACGCCTCTTCGCTCCGTAAGTGTCGTAATGAAAGTGGCTTGTGCCTGGGGTCGGGGCTCCCGAGCCACATCAGGGCCTGCATAACCTTCTCAAATTTCAGGGGTTGTGCGCAAGTGGCATTTTTTGGGACCGGACGTCAGGCTTCCGGCTTAGGCTTGGGGCGCTTTGTCATCCTGAGCAACACGAAGGACCTGTGCACCTTAGCTTTTGCTGCCCAGAGCCTGACGCTTGAAGCCTGCAGCCTGCTCTTCTCACTTCCACAGATAATAAAACCCCATCTGCTGGTCGAGCAGCTTCTCCCGAGTCGGCAGCCATTGGGAAATATCTCCGAATAGCAAATCCGCCAGAGTCTTGCGATCTTTATCTGGACGCACCAGCACTGGCTCACCTTTGATTCCGACCGACTTCGCGGTGTCGTCCACCGCATTCTGGAAGTCGCCGATTTGATCGATCAGGTGCATGGGCAGCGCTTCCTGCCCGGTCCACACCCGGCCATCCGCGATTTTCTTAATGTCATCGGTCTTCGCATGGCGCCCGTCGGCTACTGCCTGCACGAACTGGCCATACATGTTGTCGATCAAAGACTGCATGTAGGCCCGCTCTTCTGGAGTCATTTCGCGGCTGGGATCGCCCGTATCCTTGAGCGCGCCCACCTTCAACACTTCCGGCTTCAGCTTGGCCCACTTCATGAGGTCGCCATAATTCACCCACTCGGCGATCACGCCGATCGACCCAACCACGCTGCCATTGTCGGCATAAATCTTGTTAGTTGCGGAAGAGACGTAGTATGCGCCGCTCGCGCCCACGGTGCTGATCGAGGCCACGATGCGCTTTTTCTTGTCGTCACGGATGCGCTTGACCGCACGGTAAATCTCCTCAGACGCCGCCACGCCTCCACCGGGAGAATTCACCCGCAGAATGATGGCCTTGATGGAATCATCGTCGCCAAACTTTTTGATCTGCGGCACGATCACGCTGGAGTCAAGAATCACGCCTTCCAGGTCGATCACGCCAATCTTGTCGCCGAAACCATCCAGCGACGCGTGCTCTCCACCCGCGCGCAGGGTCAGATACACGAGCGTAAACACGGCCAACACGAAGAGGAAGAAAACTCCCCCACCGATAACGATCCAGAGCAGAGTGCGGGAACGACCAGTCTCAGCCATACAGTGAAGGTAGTTTAGCACCGGTGGGGGCACCACGGACCCTGAGTTTTCGCGCTTTCGCCTTGACCTGCACTCGAATGCTACGTAAGATTCGGCCTGCTTATTCCGACCTGTCCTTTTGCCGTGTTCATCGCAGTGCCCGGATTTTTCTGTGATGTTGTGCTCGAACTAAAAAGCGCAGCAACTTGCGGAGGCGATACGTGGCTGGATTCTGCGGGAATTGTGGATCTCCAATCGCGGCAGGGGTGAAATACTGTTCCAACTGCGGTGCAGCGCTGCCGGGCCCATCCGTCGCCCCAGGCACTCCGGCCACCCCTTCGTCCGAACCTCCAGTAGCGACGGGCGCAGCCATCAGCACCCCGACCCCGGCCTCTCATGGGAGCAACACCGCAGTAAAGATTGTGCTGATTGTGGTGGCCGTGGTTGTGTTCCTGATGCTGGTGGCTGGCGCAGGCTGCTTCTACCTCGCCTATCGGGTGAAGCAGAAGGCCCACGAATACTCGCAGCAGATGGGCGGGGATGCGACTCCATACACTGGGAAACGAGATCCGTGCTTGGTCTCGGCGGCTGAAGTCGCTGCCATTCTCGGCCAACCGGTTCAGGCTGCCGAACCTCGCGGCGACATGGCGTGCGAATACCCCTACGGCCGCGCCGCCAACCAGCGCCTCGATGTGGGATTCACCTGGAAGGGCGGGGCCATGACCATGAAGTTTGCCCACGGTGCCATGCAACACATTTCGGGTATGGACACCTTCACCGCTGTGCCCGGCATCGGGGACGAAGCGTACGTCGCGCCCGGAGGTTCGGGCTTCATGATGCGCAAGGGCGACGTCATGGTGAGCATGGACCTGCGCACCAGCGGCGTCAGTGTGAACGACGCCGAGAAGATTGCCGCCAAGATCGCCGACCGGTTGTGAGCTCGTGACTCGTATCAGGATATCGCTTCAGCCGCCGAGTCGCGTTCTTCCTGAGCAGTCAGGCCACGATCACCCGCAGCGCCTCTCGCGCCACGCTCACTTCAATCGGGGTCCGGCACACGTACTCGCCGTCCGCATAAACATCGCGCGGCTCTTCCGTTTCGACTCGCAGCCATTCCGTCTGGAAGTACTCGATCTCCCGAATACCAAGATGCCGTCCAAAAAAGACGCTGGGGAAAAGACACAACAGCTTGAATTTGTTCATCTGTCCGATGATGCAAACATCGAGCTTCCCATCGTCGAACCGCGCGCGGGGAGCAACTTTCATCCCGCCGCCGTACGTCGGCGTATTGGCGAACGCGGCGACCATCATCGGCTTGGTGCTCCGAGCGGCGAACTCATCGGGATTCTCTACGTCAGGCGAAAAGATTTTCATAGCGACCGGCGCGAATCCCAACAGCGCCGACGGCAGGCTCAAGACATATCCCCCGTGCGCCCGCAGCCAGCGCGGAAGCTGGTTAGCCCGCCGGGCAATCTCCGCGTCCAGACCCACACCGCCCACACAACAAAAATAGTGCTCATGTGGAGCGGGCGCCTCGTCCGCTTGCCTAATGAATTGCGTGATTACGCCAAGATCGATCGTCCGCACATTACCAACGCCAGAGCAAAACTTGTGCCAGGCCGCTAACGAATGACGAAGCCCGCGCAGGCCAAGCACCCGCGCAAAATCGTTTCCACTGCCACAAGGCACGACCAGCACAGGAATCCCCAGCTCGACCAGTTGCGGCAGATAGCGATGCACAGTCCCGTCTCCACCGAAGATGAGAATCGCATCGGCCTGCTCCGAATGGGTGGGCAAATGAGGGATCCAGGTCGCCTCTGAATTCTTCTGGAACGGCTCCAGGTCCTTCTCAGAACATCCCGGCCCGAAAATGGCGGCAGCGCGCACGTCCGCGGCAGATTATCAAAACCTCAGCCGCAAAAGGCACAAAAGCAAACGTCAGTGCTTCGTCGACGAGCCGTCCGCACGACTTAGCGGCAAACTGAGAAGTGAGAGCCGAGAACCGAGAACCGGAAACTGACGACTGGCCTTTTTGATTTTCCGTTTGCCGGCACAGGTTTTCGGTTCTTCCCCGCCCCGAGCAGCGCATGCCGGGCCGTCTGCTTGACATAGTGTTCTCTTTGTGATATTATAGAATTTATTTGCTTATCTCCACGAGAACGGAGAAACCGGGTGGATACGGGTTCGAATTCGGGAATCGACGGCGCTAAGTCCTTATTCCGGAATATTTTGCGTGTAAGTCCTTATTCCTCAAAGATTTTGAGGGTAGTGTGGCTGTAACCCCATGATTCCAAAAGATCAGGGGGGAGGGGGGCCTCTGAAAAACAACGAAAGACCCATTTCGAGAATCGAGAGCAGACGTGGCAAATGATCCCAAAACCAGCGACCAGGAAAAAGCGGCAGCGGCTCGCGCCAGCCTGGGCTTCGTACGCGACGGCAACATTGTCGGACTGGGAACCGGCTCAACCGCCGCATATGCCGTGAGGTTTTTAGGCGAGCGAGTCCGGGCAGGGTTGAAGATCCGCGGCATCCCCACTTCCGTACACACCCGAGACCTCGCCGCGGGCTTGGGCATTCCGCTGACCACGCTCGATGAGTTTCAGCAGACCGATTTCCAGGGAATCGATGTCGACATCGACGGCGCGGATGAATTCGATCCTCAACTCCATCTGATTAAGGGCGGTGGCGGCGCCCTCCTGCGGGAAAAAATCATCGCGTCCGCTTCGCGGCAGGTGGTCATCATCGCCGATTCCAGCAAGCAGGTCGCTGTGTTGGGAAAGTTTCCGCTTCCCGTCGAACTGATTCCCTTCGCCCAGCCCTTGGTTGCCAAGAGAATTACAACTCTCGGAGCGACCGTCAAACTGCGTCAGGACGCAAAGGGAAATCCGTTCGTAACCGACGAGGGCCACCACATCCTGGATTGCAGCTTCGGCCAGATCGCCGATCCGCCTGCTCTAGCGCGCAAGCTAAGCGACATGCCGGGCGTGGTCGAACACGGCCTATTTATTAATTTGGCTTCCGTTGTGTTAGTTGCGAAAGGCGAGAACGTCACAGAATTAAGACGAAACCAGAAATCTGATTAGCCGACGATCTCTTTTAGCGCCGCGAGCAAGCGGCTCACCTCGTCCGCGCTGTTGTAGTGAGCCAGCCCAATGCGCAGGAACCCTCCATCTTTTTCAACATCGAGCCGCTCGGTGAGGTTCAGCGCGTAGTAATTTCCGTCCCAGGTAAAGAACCCACGCTCACCAAGCCGAGTAGCGAGTTCGAGCGGCGTGTGGCCCTTAACGCGCACGGCAATCGTCGGACAGCGCTGATCGAAGCGCTTCGGATCGCGGATGCCATAAAGCTTCAGGCCAGGGATCGACAGCAATCCGCGAATGAGGCTGTTCATCAATCCGTGCTCATATTTCTGGATCGCGTCATATGCCGCGAGCACAGCCGCGCGGCGAGCAGAAGCCGATGGATTCACGTGCCGTCCAAGGTCAGCCAGATAGTCAACACACGCCGTGATCCCGGCGATGCATTCATGATTAAGCGTGCCCCACTCCCAGCGATTGGGAACCGCATTGGTGTTGGCGCGAACTTTGTAGGGATCGAGCCGCTTCAAGTGCTCACGTTTACCGAAGAGCACGCCCATATGCGGACCGAAGAACTTGTAAGTCGAGCACACCAGGAAATCGCAGTCGAGCGCACGCACATCGATGGGACCATGTGGCGCGTAGTGGACTGCATCAATGTAAGCCATCGCGCCGCGTTGATGAGCAAGCCGGACGATCTTCGCGACGTCATTGATCGTGCCGACCGCATTCGAAGCGTAGCCGACCGCAACCAGTTTCGTGCGGTCGGTAATCTTGCGCGCCAAATCGTCCATATCAAGTGTGCAATCCTCTTCACGAATTTCCGCCATGCGAATGGTCACGCCACGCTCTTCAAGCGCGTGCCATGGCGAAACATTGGCGTCGTGATCGAGGCGCGTGAGCACGATTTCGTCCCCCGGACCAAGCTCGCGCCCGATCGAGCGGCTGATGGCGAAGGTCAGCGAAGTCATGTTGGGACCGAAAACGATCTCATCCGGATCGCAGCCGACAAAGTCCGCCATGGCAGAACGCGCGCCCGCAAGCATCGCGTCGGTGTGGCGGCTGGTCGCATAGGCGCCACAAGTGTTGGCGTTGTCGCGCTTCAGATAATCGGAGATGGCGTCGATCACACGCTGCGGAACCTGAGTTCCGCCCGGACCATCAAGGAACGTTGCAGGATGTCCGTTGACGGTTTGAGAGAGCGATGGGAACTGGGAGCGAACCCAATCGAGATCAAGAGCGTTCGATGTTTCGAGGTGAGTGGTTAGCATAAGGTTCAAATACGCTATATCGACGTAGCTTGCTACGTCTCCTTCACCGCGCGGACGAAATCAGCCAGCATCCCGTAAGCGGTGGCTTCCAATCCAGGATTGTTCTCGGTAATCGCCAGCCCCGGAAAGACGTCTGTCTCAAAATACACGATCGACGAGGTTCCGGCGACCCAGGCCAGCGGATCGTTCAACGGCACCTGCTCGGGCCGGACACTCGCCGTCACGCTGTGAGTGGTTCGCTGGGCGCGGCACACCAGCTTGTAAGGCTTGCCGTCTTTGCGGGCGACGCACACTGCTTCTCCACTCAGTTTGCCAATGCCTTCACGTCGGATGTCTTCCAGGCGGATCGGGACATCCATGAGCACGCGAACCAGTGCAGCGACTTTTACCGCTGCGTCCCAGCCCTCGATGTCGTTGCTGGGATCGGTTTCCGCGATCCCGATTTGTTGAGCTTTGGCGAGCGACTCGTCAAAGCTGAGGCCCTCTTCCATGCCGCTGAGAATCACGTTCGTAGTCGAGTTCAGGATGCCACGAAATCCCCGTAGATGAATGCAGGGCAAGTTCTCGCGGAAGAGAGCGAAGATGGGAACGCCGTCCATCACGGTAGACTCGAATAGAAACCTTCGTCTCTTGGCATCCGCCAGGGAACTCAGCTCTTCGTACGCATGGACGATCGGTCCTTTGTTGGCGGTAATGGCGTGTGCGCCGGTTTCAAGTGCGGCGCGAATGTGGTCGATCGCGGGTTGGCCGTCGCGAGGGCTGAGAGAGGTAGCTTCGAACAGAACGTCGGCCTTCGCGAGACGCAACCACGTTCGGACATCGTGCGGCGCGGGCACTTCGGGCGGCGTTTGCACCACAAGGTTGTTCGCGAGTAGAGCCTCGACTTCGAACCCATTGGCGTTCGCGAGCCAGCCCATCCGCCGCGTTGCGACTCCCGTGAGACGCCATGCGATGCCCCGTTCGCGTAGTTCGCGATCCTTTTTCTCGAGCAGACGGAGCAGCATGCGATTGACATTGCCGAAGCCGAGCAGGCAGAGGTTGTAGGTGCGAATGATTAATCTCCTGGGAGGCTCCGGGCGCAAGCTGCGCCCGGGACAGCCGGCGGAATGCCGGCGCTACAATCAGCCCATCGTCGTGGTGTGCTCGGGCTGGATCTTGTAGATCACCCGTGTCTCCGACGCCTGGCGATAGGGGTATTTATCGACACCGAGATATTTCTTCGCCAGCTTGTCGATGTTTGCGTCGGCGCCCTGCTCGGTGATCTCCACGACGCGGCCACGGATTTCGAGATAACGGTAGGGATTGTCGGGATCTACGATGGCCATCGCAACCCGCGGATCGCGACGGACGTTGCGATCCTTCTGGCGACCCTTGGCGGAATTGAAAAGTACATAATCCCCTTCCAAATCACACCACACCGGTGTCACCTGCGGACGGCCATCGGGCATCAACGTTGCCAAACTAGCGAAGGCGCGCTTGTTGAACAGATCGCGATATTTCTCCGGAATAGCCTCGGGCATCACATCCTCCTTGCGATAGTATTGCCAAGCGAATTATAGACGGCGCCAGGAGTTTCGTGTTACAGCCACGACTACAACTCTGGACCGAGCACCGCGACAGGTTGCACGATTGTGCCCAAATCTTGCAAACTCCAGTAAACTGGTAGCCTTTATCGAGAGTGAACTATGCTGAGAGAGAGTTATTGCGGGAGCAAGCCATCGCGGTGCTTCGTCGCCTTAATCTTGCTGATTCTGTGCGCGGGAAGCCGCGCGGCCAGCGCTTCTGACGGCACATCAGGCAAGTCAGTTCCCACTATCGTCTTCATGACCGACTTCGGTACGGTGGACGATTCAGTCGCGATCTGCAAAGGCGTGATGTATTCGATTGCTCCGGAGGTACGCATTGTCGACCTCACGCATCAGGTTACGCCGTTCTCTATTCTCGACGGAGCGCGCTTTCTTTACGGCACGACCCCATACTACGCGCCGGGAACGATATTCGTCGTGGTAGTCGATCCGACGGTCGGCAGCACTCGGAAAGCGGTCGTGGTCAAGTCGAAGCGCGGGCAATATTTTGTGTTGCCGGATAACGGGTTGATGACGCTGGTGCAGGATCGCGATGGAATCGAGAGTGCGCGCGAAATCACCAATCGCGATTGGATGATTGGAGCGGCGCTGTCATCGACATTTCATGGACGCGACATATTTTCGCCCGTAGGCGCGCACCTGGTGCGGGGCGACGACTGGACCGGAGTGGGACCCGAGGTTGATGTCAGCAAACTTGTGCGCCTGGACATTGCGCCCGCCAGGCTGGATGAACATGGGTTGAGCGGAGAAGTAATCGCGACCGACGGGCCCTTCGGCAATCTTGTCACCAATATCAGCGGCGATGATTTTCTCAAACTGGGCTACGCGCGGGGCCGGGCGGTTCACGTCACGCTCGGAAAGAACGCGATGGATATTCCGTTCGTGCGCACCTTCAGCGACGTACCGCTGAACGCGCCGCTGCTGTACATCGATTCGCGCGGGCATCTTGGCTTGGCCGTGAATCAAGGAAGCTTCGCGGCCACGTACGGGGCAAAGCCTCCGATTGCAATCTTCATTCCGAGGGCGAGCAACTAATTCTGGAGCGAAGTCGAGGAGAAGGCATTCATGAACGGACAGCAACCAGTCGCCGATCTCAGAAGCAAGATTCGAAAGTTCATCCTTTTGACTATTGTCTTGCTCCTGCCTTGCATCGCTCTTGCCCAAAGTTTTCGGGGCTCGATTCGTGGAAAGGTGGTGGATCCAAACGGCAACGCCATCGTCGGTGCAAAACTGACTGCGAAGAACAGCGCGACTGGCCAGATGCGTGATGCAATGACCGGCGACGACGGCGCCTACGTGCTGGCCGAGCTTCCCGCCGGAGAATATGCGGTCACGGCCGAATACGGCGGATTGTCTCCGGTCGGCCAGAATGTCATCGTCAATGTTGGCTCGGATACAACCGCGAACTTCGATTTAACCAGAGTGGAAAAACGCCTGGAACAGTTGACGGTCACGGAAGAAGCGCCGGTCATCGATACCACCCGCGACGTCCTCAGCGAGGTCGTGGACCAGAAATTGGTTGCCGAACTCCCGCTCAACGGCCGCGATTTCGGCAAGCTGGTTGCACTGTCGCCGGGAGCCACGGTCGATCCTTCTGGCGTCGCCGGTACGCAGGGTGGTTTCGGACAATTCAATATCAACGGTAATCGCGACCGTTCCAACAATTACACTCTCGACGGCACCGACAATAACGATCCTTTCTTCAATAACTCGGCGCTTAACCAAACGGGTATCGGAGGCGCTCCAGCGTCGCTCCTGCCGATCGATGCCATCCAGGAATTCAACCTGCAGTCGCAGTTTGGCGCGGAATACGGCCGGAACAGCGGTTCCGTGGTGAACATCGTTACGAGATCGGGCACAAACAAGTTTCACGGCTCCGGCTTCGAATTTTTCCGCAATAGCGCGTTGGACGCACGCAACTACTTCAATACCGAGCCACACAAGTCTGTTTTCCAAAACAACAATTTCGGAGCCTCTTTGGGCGGTCCGATCGTGAAGGACAAAACTTTTTTCTTCGGAGCTTACGAGGGTCAGCAAGAGCGAGTGGGTTCAGACTTTCTGCTGGAAGTTCCGACCCAGTCCCAGATTCAGCAAGCACGCACGATAGCAGGGGCAATCAACGGTACGCCCAGCAATCCCGTGATCAATCCCGGTCTCGACGCCATTCTCGCCTTCTATCCGAAGAGTGATACCAGCGAGATTCCAGGCGTGGTGCGCGATACGAACAACGGGAACAACTTCATCGCGAAGATTGACGAAAATCTCACCAACACAGAACTGCTCACCGGTCGCTACGCCTTTAGTCAAAGCTACCAGGTCTTTCCTTTCGGCTCGCCGGGTGGCTACGGTGCGGGATCACGGCTGCCCCAGTTCGCGCAAACTTCGCCAACGCGCGTGCAGGTGGTTTCGGTCAGCCTGCTTTCTACCTTGAGTCCTTCGAAGATCAACGAAGTGCGATTCGGATACAGCCGTTATCGGACTTCTTTCAGTTCGCTCGATGCTAACTTCGATCCCAACAGCATCGGGCTGAACTTCGGCACCGGCAAGCTCGGATTGCCCGAGTTTGACTTCACTAACATTGAGAATTTGGGTGCGACCGGCTTCAGCGTTCCCCGAGGGCGGACCAGCCAGAGTTTTCAGATTCTTGATAACTTCACCTGGCTGAAAGGCCGCCACACCTTGAAGTTCGGAGGAGAGTTTCGTCGCGCCGCCATCAGCAATTTCAACGATAACCTGGAGCGCGGCATCTTCCAGTTCACCGCGGGTGTCGGCCTGAGTCCCGATCCTGTAGTCGACGCGTTGGCGAACTTCTACACTGGCGGCACGCAAGACACGACTTTCTGTTGCACATCAGTCTCGGTCGACGCTGGCAACACGCAACGTACGACCTACAACAACGGGTTCAGTTTCTTCGCGCAAGATGATTACCGCATGACTTCCACCCTCACCGTGAACTTCGGTCTGCGCTGGGAATATTTCGGACCGCTGAGCGAGAAGAATAATCTGCTCTCAAACCTCGGTCGCGATGGCAACCTGGCCATGGTAGGGACCGACGGCCTTAACGGCTTGTATAACCGCGATCTGCATGACTTCGCCCCGCGCTTGGGATTCGCCTGGCAAGCCGCGAAGAACACCGTGGTCCGCGCTGGCTACGGGGTTTACTTTGATTACGTTCCCCAGGACCTGTTCATTGCGAATTTCACTACCTCCGCTGGAGTCGTCACCAATCCGATCGGACCGAAAGCGGTGTTGCCTCTTTCGTTTGATCCCACCGCGTTTAACGGCACCAATCCAACTCCGAATCCGCCGATCACGAACGGCGTGGCATCGCCGCCATACTCGATTTTCGTCACTCCGCGAAACTTCCGTTCTCCTTACACGCAGAACTGGAATTTTAATGTGCAGCAGAAACTCGCGGAGAATGCCTCGTTCGAAGCCCGCTACGTGGGCAGCAAGGGTAGCAGGCTGGTGCGCTTGACCGACCTGAACGAACCTGACGCCAACGGCGTCCGCCCCAATCCCAATTACAGCGCGATGGACGAGCTCACGCCCGAGAGTTCATCCAGCTACAATGCGCTGCAGGCAATCGGTCGTATCCAGCAGAATCACGGTTTTTCCGGCTTCGCTGCTTATGTGTGGTCGAAGGCGATCGATGACGCCTCGGATGGAATTGATTTTGTCCCCGGCGCGGCTTTTCCTCAAGATCCCGGGAACCTGCCAGCGGAGCGCGGGCCCTCGCTCTTCGATACGCGGAATCGCTTTACGGCGGCGGTCAACTACGATGTGCCTGCCTGGAAAGCGGCTCGGGGGTTTGGCTCGGGCTGGCAGCTGAACACCATCATTACTGTTCAGAGCGGCCGTCCGATTCCCATCGCCAATTCGACAGACACCAGCGGCCGGTTTTATTTCAATCAACGGCCCAACGTCGTGCCCGGCGTGAATCCCATTCTGCCGCATTGGAATCCCAGCACCGGCTATCTCAATCCTCTGGCTTTCGTGCAGCCAGCCTTCGGCACCTTTGGCGATCTGGGTCGGGACTCGATCTTTGGCCCCGGACTTAGCAACGTGGATTTCTCCATCACGAAGAACACGCGTCTGACGGAGCGACTGAATCTGCAATTGCGCGCAGAGTTCTTCAATATCTTCAACCATCCGAATTATGCCCTGCCGGCGCACACGGTCATTCCGGGATACGTGGACAACGGAAGTCCGGGCAGTCCGCAGGTCGTGCCGAATCCGGCCGCCCACGTGAATGGCGACATCACGCAGCCGCTGCTGCCAATGGGGCTGATCACGCAGACGCCCGACGTGGCACAAACGAATCCTGGCCTGGGCGGGGGTGGCCCACGCGTAGTTCAACTGGCGGCGAAGTTCACCTTCTAGGATGGATCGTGTGGCGCCGACGCCTCGCCCGCGTCATGCTCGTGCCTGCTAAGTATTCACGTCTGCCGCGATCTCGGGCAAGACCGCCCGCAGCAGAGCCACAAAGTCTCCCTTAACCCGCTCGCCAGTCGCGAGGACATCGTCGTGGCTCAGCACCTCATCCGATATGCCCGCGGCCATGTTGGTCACACAAGAAATGGCCAGTACCTTGATTCCCACGTGGCGAGCCGCGATGACTTCAGGAATCGTCGACATGCCAACCAGATCCGCGCCGATCGTCCGCAGATATCGAATCTCCGCTGGCGTTTCGTAACTAGGGCCCAGGAGTCCTGCATAGACACCTTGATGCACTGTCTTGCCCAGGCGCTGTGCGGCTCGCAGCGCGATCTCGCGATAAGGCTTCGCGTACGCCTGAGTCATGTCGGGAAATCGCGGCCCGAAGCGATCGTCATTTGGACCGGTCAGTGGATTTTGTCCCTGCAGATTGATGTGGTCTGTAATCACGACCAATGCGCCCTGTTTGTATTCGAGATTGATGCCCCCGGCAGCATTGGTCAGGATCAACGCACGGATGCCCATTCTCCCAAAGACGCGTGTGGGAAATGCGGCCTCGTTTGCCGAATACCCTTCGTACAAGTGCACGCGTCCCTGCATGACCGCCACGGCGATGTCGCCAACTTTTCCGATCACCATCTGACCGGCATGGCCAATCGCGGTGGAAGTTGGGAAGAAAGGAATATTTGCGTAGGGGATCCGCGTTGCCTCGGAGAGTTCGTCGGCAAAGCCGCCCAGACCCGAGCCCAGGACCAGTCCGATTGCTGGAGAAAGTTGAGTCTGCAAAAGCAGAAAGTTCGCGGCAGATTCCGCGCTGGTGAAGTCATCCATAAGAGGCCAGCTCCTGGCTAGATATTGTCGACCGAGAATTGCGAACCATCCGCTAACAACCGCTTCTAGAACTGCTTCTCAAATACGGCGAACTCCTCTTCCAACTTCCATTGCATCTGGGCGCGTTCATTGCTATCGAGAAATTTCTGACACGCGACAGAAACTTTCCCCGAGCCCGCACGATCATTCGTACACGCCGCGACCTCACGGAACTCCGATGCCCACAGGCTGGCACCCGCCAGGAAGCTATGCTCCAAGCTCATTCGCGCCATACGCTTTAAGTCTTTGTAACCGAGGAAATCGTAAGTTTGAACTGCGCGCAGATACTCGTGAGTCATATCGGAGCGGGAAACTCCCTCGTCATCGGTGGCCAGGGATACCGGCACGCCGTACCGTAGATAGATCGGCAGAGGATGTGCGTCGCCCTTTACACCCAGGATTAGATCATTGGAAGTTAGGCAGATTTCGACCAAAACATTCTTTCGTGCCATTTCACGCAACAAATCGATCGGATGATTCTCGTTCATCACGTCTACTCCATGCCCGATGCGCTCAGCATGTCCGCGCTCGACCGATTCGCGGACATGAAAGCGCAGGCCCTCCGGCGGCACCAGACCCATGGCCAGCTCCCCCGCGTGCAGGCTGATATGCACCTTCGGATACAAACCGTGCAGGTAATCGAGCATCTTCATGTGCAACTCGAAATCGTGCATGGGAACGTACCAGTCCTCGGGCATCACCAGGTTCAAGCCTACGAAGCGCGGATCCGCCTGCGCCAATTCGAAGCCGAAAAGAATCTGGGCGAAGACCATCTCGCGAGGCAGGCCGCGCAGTACTTGATACAAATAGCGAATCTTAATTGCACATCCCGGATTCGCTTCCGCAGTCCCACACTTGAGGATAGATCGCATTTTGCTCTCGTCGTCATCGAGACTCTTGCTGGTAGTTGCGACGATCTGCTTGAGACCACCGCTCAGCAACTTCTCGCGCATGCGGGCAAAGTCATCGTCCCATCCCAGCTTCGCGCCAAGTTGCCCGGACTGCACGGAATCCGCAGTATGCATCAACTCTACATATTCAAGATGGTCTTCCGCAGCCCGAGATGCTGCCTCGGCAAGCGCGTCCCCGGTACGGTTACGAGTCGCCAAGGAAAACTTGTCGAAAGTTGCGAAGAAATGATCGTGCCCCGATTCTTCCCCTGGCTCCCAATTGCGCATCGACCACGCATCGACGATCGAGTTGTAGAGGACGTGATCGCCATACGCACAGCGGATGGCCGGCTTGCTCGTGAACTTTTCGCAGGAGTCGTCACACGGAGGGGCTATGAGAATCGAAGTCGTACGGTCCACGCACAGATTGTCGCTCGCGGCATAGTCGATGAGATTCTCCGCGTAAAGCGCGCCACTCAGATGAACGTGCAGGTCGCCACCCTTGGGCATGTCGCGCAGAAACGCCAACTGAAGCGAAGGCTGTCGCCGTATGGAATTGAAATAGCGCGCGGTGCGTTGCTCAGCGCTGGGACCAGATTGCGCCGACGCAAAACCCGCGAACCACGCGATGATCAGAAGAACAGCCGACCGAGCGACGGGCCCCACAGCATCTCCTCTGGAAGGATCTTCCGGAAAACGGGCATTTTATCCCGAAGCAAGTGAAACGCGGAAACAACCCAACGGCGCCTTCCACGACGGTCGAGATTCTCCAAAAAAACCAAATCTCCACTCTGTGGGCAGTTCTCAGCCATCTTCGCGTTCTAGGATTTTGATTTCAACAGCAAGATCTTAATCGCAGACGTCGCGGAGAACAGCAGCGGAGCCCACGAGATGCCTCTGAACTCCTTATCTAACAGGGTTTTGCCCGCGATTTTCACAAATGCAATCAGTGTGCGTTCCCAAGGCCAAACCGCGTCGGCCAAGAAGGTCCGCGAAAATTGCACGTTGGCGTACATCACAAAAGCTTGTGACGGATGAACTGCACCAACTCTGCGGCACTGGCCTGTGAACCACCTGCACTCGATTGAAAATTCGGCAGATACGTCTGCACATTTTTCATTGACTCCAAAAATGAAAAGAGTAAAACCATAATCGTTCTTTGACAACTTCTGAAGTTTTCCCGGTTGGTGCGGCGTCCGGGGCTCAAGCGAAGTCACCCTCTACATTGCAAAATGACTGAGGGAGGGTTAGCAAGGGTCTATAGCAAAGTGCTG
>DATHPO010000355.1:0-38277 GCA_035483835.1 Terriglobales bacterium | reverse complement strand
CTTTCTACCGCGTCTCACAGGCGCAATCTATGAGGTCTATGTTATTCCTGAGCAGCGTAGAAAAGGCATTGCTCGAGCTTGCGCAAAACAGGTGATTAATGAACTGTGGAAGTCGTCGCCTTCGAAGATTCAATTGGAAGTGGTCGAGGGCAACGCTGGTGCCACAGAACTTTGGAGATCGTTAGGCTTTCAGAAGGTTACTGAGCGTTTTGTGCTATTGGAAAAGACCGGGTGACGAAATGAAGATAGCGATTTCGCAGCCCACGTACCTGCCGTGGCTCGGCTACCTCGACCTGATGGATCAGGTAGACACATTCGTCCTTTTGGATAACGTTCAATTCGAAAAGCAGTCCTGGCAACACCGCAATCGAATTAAGACTCCGGATGGGCTGCAATGGCTCACCGTGCCCGTCTTATTCCGCGGACGCTTTGGCCAATTAATTAACGAAGTCGAAATTCGCGATATCGAGTTCTGGCGCAATCACCTTCGCGCCATCGAATTGAACTATCGCCGTACGCCGTTTTTCGATAACTACTTCGAGGATCTGAGTGCCCGAATGAGGACAACGAGTTCGTGCGCCACGCTGATCGCCGATCTGGACATCCGCTTAATCGAATGGTTCATGGACGTGCTGGGGATTCAAACGCGTTTATTGCTCTCGTCTCGCCTGGAGCAACCAGGCAGGCGGACGGAATTGTTGGCCAACATATGCCAGTCGGTCGGCGCCAACCAATACGTTTCACCTCTCGGGTCCTCAGCGTACTTGCTGGAGGAGATTCATGTACTGCTCGAAAAGGACATAGACGTCGCGTTCCAACACTACGAGCATCCGCAGTACCGGCAGCTGTTTCCCCCGTTTTGTCCGTACGCCTCAATTCTCGATTTGATTTTCAATGAGGGCGAACGAGCGCTTGAAATCCTACGGAGCGGACGGCGGACTCCTTTTCTGCCAGACGAAGTCAGCGACATGGTTTCAGTAAATGCGGGAGCTCGATGATCACTGGTCTGACAATTGGAAATCGGCAAATCGGTGCGGGCCAGCCGGTGTACGTCGTCGCCGAGCTTTCCGCCAATCACAATCAAGACTTTGACCAGGCAGTCCGTCTCATCGAGGCCGCCAAGGAGTGCGGGGCTGACGCGGTAAAAGTGCAAACCTACACGCCGGACACGATTACGATTCGCAGTGATCGTGAGTTCTTCCAAATTCGTGGCGGCACGCTCTGGGATGGCCGCACCCTCTATGAACTCTATGGCGAGGCTTGCACGCCGTGGGATTGGCAGCCCAAACTAAAACAGGTCGCCGACGATCTTAAACTGGACTTCTTTTCTTCTGCCTTCGACTCAACCGCCGTGGACTTTCTGGAGAGCATGGCGGTACCGGCATACAAACTCGCATCCTGCGAACTCATTGACATTCCGCTTCTTCAGAGAATATCGCGCACCGGCAAACCGCTGATCATCTCGACGGGCATGGCGACCATCGAGGAGATTGACGAAGCCGTCGCGACTGCTCGTCATGCAGGCGCCGGGCAAATCGCGTTGCTGAGGTGCACGAGCGCTTACCCGGCTCTCCCGGGTGAGATGAACTTGCGGACGATACCTGAGCTTATGCGAAGGTTTGAAGTTCCGATCGGATTATCGGATCACACCATGTACATCGCCGTACCCGTGGCGGCAGTGGCCTTGGGAGCATGCATTATCGAAAAACACTTCACCTTATCCCGATCGCTGAAGGGACCCGACAGCGCTTTTTCCCTGGAGCCAGCAGAGTTCAAAGCCATGGTAGAAGCAGTTCGAGTTGCCGAGAAATCTCTAGGAGAGATTCACTTCGGCCTGACCGAAAGCGAACGAAGCAGCCGCGTCTTTCGCCGGTCGCTTTTTGTTGTCCAGGATGTGAGGCAAGGAGAACCTTTCAGCGTGGAAAATGTCCGATCGATTCGGCCCGGTCACGGACTGCACACTCGGCATCTCCCGCAGATCGTCGGCAAACGTGCATCTCGTGACATCGAGAAGGGCACTCCGCTGAACTGGGACCTGGTGGCCGGAGCATGAGGCTGGTCAGTCCGCTCTTGAAGCACGTTGTTTATCCCGGCCTGTCCAGGGCAGGGTATCTTCGCTGTGCAGCCGGGGGCGGACCCGCCGTGTTGACGTATCACGGTGTGTTGCCCGTTGGATACAAAATTGTCGACCCATGCCTGGATGGCAATCTGTTGAGTGCGGATTCCTTTCGCCGGCAGATGCGCTTCATCAGGAAGCAGCACAACGTGATCTCTCCAAAAGAATTCCTGCTCTGGTGTGAGGGCGGGCATGAATTGCCTCCGTGTTCCGTCCTGCTGACTTGCGATGACGGCTTGCGGAGTTCGCTCTTCGAGATGGTGCCCATTCTTCGGGAATTTGATCTTGAGTGCCTATTCTTTGTCACTGGCGCTTCGCTCAACCCAACGCCCACAATGCTCTGGTACGAGGAACTTTATCTGATGTTCCTGGCAGCTCCTGAAAGCTTTACGTTGGAGTTGCTCGAAATCGGACTGCAAGTGGAGGTAAAGCAACAAGGAAAGCGTTCGTCGTGGTGGGAGTTGGTGATGAAGCTTTCGCAATACGACCTGAATCGCCGGAGAACACTTTTGGCGAGAATAAGGATGCAGTTGGGATTTTCTGTGCAATGGGATGCTGAATACCGCGACGACGCTGTACTGAGCCGACGATTCTGGATGTTGAGCCTGGCTGAACTGCATCAGCTTCGCGAGGCTGGGATGAGCATCGGCGCCCACACCCTCTCTCATCCGATGCTGTCACAGTCATCGGACGACGTGGCGTGGAACGAAATTTCGGAGTGCAAGCGTAATTTGGAGCTGGCTTTGGAACAAGAGGTGTGGGCGTTGGCTTATCCGTTCGGCAATTCGTCTTCGGTGACGTCGCGAGAACTGGAAATGGCGAAACGAGCAGGCTTTAAAGCTGCATTTCTCAACGCGGGCGGCGACTTCGGAGCCCAAACTCCGAAATTCGCCCTGCCGCGCGTCCACATTACGGCTGATATGAGTCTCGCGGAATTCGAAGCACACATTTCGGGGTTTCATCGCTCATTGCAGGAATTGTTTAGACCAGCGAGCCCCAGCGCGGTTGAGGGGCGAAACGCTTGAGGAGAGATTGGAGCCACAACGAAATTGAAAAATCTCATCTGATGAGAAAAATGCTTTGCGCCTAGTTCTGCATCGAGAAATTCCCGAAGACGACCGCTTGGCCTGCCAGTGGAATGCACTGGTGTTGCAGATGGAGTGTCCGGAGGTTTTCTACACTTACCAATGGGCGCTGGCCGTAAGCCGCGCCTACAGCAGTTCCGTCGCACCGTTGTTGATTCTGGCTTACGACCAGGATTCTCTGGTCGGCGTGGTAGCGCTGGCCACCGATAGTCTGCGACGAGGAACTTTCTTCCTGAACAGCACAACGGCGGATTATTGCGATTTTATTTCATCGCCCGCTAACCGTGCGGATTTTGTTGGTCTGGTCTTTCGGGAATTGCGGAGATTAAGAATACCTGCGTTAGTGGCTGCGAATTTGCCGGCGGATTCTGTTACCTCCGGCATTTTTCCCGAAGCTACTGGACCGCTAGGCTACAGGGCATTTTTCCGTCCGGCCTCGCGCTGTTCTCAGATCACGATGGGATCATCTGTGGAGCGTCGAAACCTGCGCGATGTCGTAGCCAATCGCAAGGCGCTTCGCTATTCCCTCAAAAGCCTGGAAAGGCACGGTCCGCTGAGCATCGATCATCTGAAGTCGGCTGAGAATCTTCAGACTGCGCTGCCAGAGTTTATGCGAGCGCATATCGCGCGATTCTCCGCCACAGGCCGGCGCAGCAATTTGGCACATCCAGAGCGGCAAATGTTCTTGATCGAGTTAGCTGGCTTGCTCTCCACCGCGGGCTGGATTGTGCTTTCCCGTCTCCGAGTTGGGGATGACTCGGTGGCGTGGAATTATGGTTTCAAGTTTTCAGGAAGCTGGTTTTATTATCAGCCAACGTTCAACAGTGACTGGCGCAAGTTTTCTCCCGGGTTCTGCCTTCTTTCGAAGATCGTGGAATCTGCGTGCGACGATCCTGCAATCGAACGGGTAGATCTTGGACTGGGAGCGGAGGGTTACAAAGAGCGATTCGCCACAGGCATTCGCCAGACGTTGGACGTTACCGTCACTGCCTCGACCACGCATTACCTCAGGGAGGCTGCTCGTTATCACGTTGCTACTGCCATCAAATCTTCCCCTCGTCTTGAGCATGGCGTTCGGCGGATGCTGGGGCGTGTACCTGTCGGAGGCGGCCAAGGTTGAGAGTCTTGCTGCTTCATCCGTCCGACACGCTTCCATGGCCCACCCCCAGCGAGCGTTGGGATCTGATCATTGATTTCGCGCGCGCCCCTGACAGTGCTTACGAGAACTGGCGCCGCCAGGCCGGCTGTCCGCTGCTTAGCCTTTACCAGTTCGCTGAAGAAGTCGGCGATCTACGAGTTACGCGGGAACTCTTGCAACTTGGAACGGGCTACCTGGGGGACCACTGGGGAATCGATTGGTGGGACGTGTTGTCGCTGGAGATTATGGCAGAGCTTCGGCAACTGATGCTCGTGCACAGGCTCTCGAAAGAGCTGCACCGGAATTGCGAGCTGTACGCAACTCGGCTCCATCCCCTTGCCACGGCGCTGCAGAAACTTCTCGGCGCTAGGCTGACGTTCTTGGAAAGCAATTTCCGAGCGGTCATCCGCCGGATGCGTCACTATCACGAAGCCTTCTCGCACCTCGACACCGCCGAGCTTGCCCAGGTTCTTGCGGACAAGTTCGACAGCGATCATTCCATCCGTCGCCGCGCTGCATGCCGTACACGCCCGACGGGTATGCCCGTCATCTTGCTCCCGTCAGCTTATCTTAATGTCTCTCGTGTCGCGCTTTCCTACGCGGAACAACTCCCCGTTCATCAGTTCCTGTTAGTCCACGCCAGGAATAATGCCAGGGTTGCCGCGCTTCCGCCAAACGTCAGGTCGGCATCGCTGTCGCCATACTTCGTACCGAGCGACACGCTGGAAATCGCTTCCCTGCTCGATTCGTGGAGCGGTTTGAGAAAGCATCTTGTTTATGGCGCCGAAGAATTCAACATGGCTGATGCGATGGGATTGCTTGGAAAGATTCCCACGCTTCTGCGTTGGGGATTGGCGCTCCGGGATGCCTGGAGCCGGGTGCTCAAATCCGAGAATGTGACCGCTTGTTTTTCGGCTGATGCGAGCAACCCTCCTTCGAGCATTCCGCTCATTATGGCTCAAAAACGCGGGCTTCCGGTTCTCGCCTGCCATCACGGCGCGCTCGACTACCAAATGGCGATCAAGACGAACCATGCGGATGTCTATTTGGCGAAGAGTGAAATGGAGCGCGATTACCTGCGGCGTATTTGCCGTCTTGCGGCGGAGAAGATAGTCGTCGCGCCGCGAGTGTCGTCGAGGCCGCCGCGTGCGTTACGCCATTCGGCTCCGTGGATGGTTTTTTTCACCGAACCCTATGCCAGCAGCGGGTGGCGCAGCGATGAAGTCTACCGCGATCTTTTGCCGCGCTTGTGTGCCCTCGCTCGGACCTGCGGTCTGAAACTGGTCTTCAAGCTTCATCCATTTGAAAGCATCAAAGGCCACAGAAAGATGTTACGCCGCCTCGTCCCACAGTATGAACGCCAAATAGAAGTGCTTGCAGGCCCACCATCAGGTCAATTGTGGAACAACACGCGATTTGCCCTGACGGTGCAATCTTCAACCGCTGTGGAGTGCTGTGCCTTGGGCATTCCTGTCTTCCTGTGCGCATGGCTGCGAGATCCATGGGCCGGATACCTTCAGCAATACGCGCGATTTGGCGTAGGTCACGTTTTGGAATCGCCGGACCGGATCAGCGAAATTCCAGAGTTGCTTGCAAACCGGGGAAACAAATCAGTCCCGCAGGGGGCGCCTCAGAAGGCTATTGCACTCGACGACCTGCAGGATCTTTTCTCGGGAACTTATTCCTTGCCTGTTGCGAGCAACGGGTGACAGCTTTCTCAAACGGCGACCGGAACGAAGCGAGCGGTTGTGATTCTTTGGCTGGCACGTAATGAAAACGAAGTCCCCAACTCGACCTATCACAATTTTCACGCCGTCGTTTGCCGACGAAGACGATACCAACGCCCAAAATCTTACTGTCAAAGAAATTGTTGCCCGCCTGCCACCAGAGCAGTTCCGCGTGATTATGATTTCCGAGAGCAAACCTGATTCGCGCATCGCCGGGCGCAAGAACACGGAGCTTTTTCCGTACTACAAGCACGGAAACACCGCACAGTTGCTCATGCGATCGGCTGCTTACCGTCCCGACATCTACTTCTATCCAAGGTTCGGGCCGCTCGATCGGGTAGTGTTCGCGTTGCGCAAGAGTCTTCGGCTCAGGACCGCGCTGGTGACCCATATCGTTTCGGTAATGAGCAAGGCGGTGGAAAACACCCTGGTGGCGCGGTCCATTCTCGAGGGCGATGCGGTGTTCGCAAACTCAGCCTACGTTGCGGAGACGGTACAACAAATGTTTGGCGTCCCTGCAGGAACGATCTACAACGGGATCGACCGGCGGTTCTTTTTTCCGAATGCCGAGCAGTCATCAAATGGTAACTCCCAAGCGTTAACCGTTCTTTATGCTGGGTCCTTTCGACCGTGGAAGCGAGTCGAACTGGTAATCGAGCAAGCTACGCGCTGTCCGAATGTACAGTTTCGGCTGGCGGGGCGCGGTGAAACCGAAGAAGCATGCCGCACTTTATGTCAAAAGTACGAGTGCCGCAACGTTTCTTTCTTGGGGCATCTGCCACCCGTACAGCTTGGGGAAGAAATGCGAAGGGCGCACGTTTTTCTATTCCCCAGTATTGTCGAGGGTCATCCTCAAGTGCTCGGACAGGCGGCTGCATGCGGCCTGCCGGCCATCGCCATGAGCTTGTATCACCCCGAATACGTGCTGCATGGGAAGACTGGCTTCCTGGCAGAATCAGATGCAGAACTCTCCAGATACTTGGACTTGCTGCTGTGCGATTCAGCAATGCGGCAGTCGATCGCGTCGGCCGCCGCCCATCATTCACAGAAATTCGATTGGGATCAGATCGCGGAGAAATGGGCTGAGGTTTTTCAAGAAGTGGTCGCTCAGCGCCGGAGCGCCTGAATATGTGCGGAATATTTGGCATCCTCGATCCAGCCCGCCCGTTAGGCACTTCTGCTCAGGCTTGGGCTGAACAAGCGCAGTTGCGCCTTCAGCATCGAGGGCCCGACGGGCGACAGCGCGTGACACTGATGGATGGGCGCTGCCTGCTTGGCCATTTGAGACTCGCGATTATCGACATCGAGGGCGGTGCCCAGCCGATCAGCAATGAAGACGGAACCATCTGGGTGGTTTGTAATGGCGAGATTTACAACTACCTGGAATTGCGCGAGAAATTGGAGGCACAAGGCCACCGTTTTTCCACCAACAGCGATACCGAGGTCCTGGTTCACCTATTCGAGGAAAAAGGAACCTCGCTGCTCGACGATTTGGAGGGCATGTATGCGTTCGCTATCGTCGACACTCGCAAAGAGCAGCTCTTTCTGGCGCGCGACCGCTTTGGGGAGAAGCCGCTATATTGGGCGCCTATACGCGACGGAAAAGCCCTGGCCTTCGCCTCAGAGCTAAAGGCCCTGCTGCCGCTTGACGGTGTGGATCATAGCTTGGATGTGGCAGGGGTGGCCCAGTTTCTGGCGCTGGGTTATCTCCCCGCTCCACGAACTCATCTTAATGGGGTGTCCAAGCTTCGGGCCGGCGAGGCCATTGTCTTCGGGCCTGGATCGGACAAGCGTACATTTCGATATTGGCGACCCGAATTTGCAAATTCAAATGGTCATCGGCCTTTCAGCCAAACGGAAGCGATCGAGCTTGTCCGGAATCGTTTTCGTGAAGCCGTGCGCGTACGGCTCCGCAGCCATGTACCCGTCGGCGCCTTCCTGTCTGGCGGCGTCGATTCGACGCTCGTGGTCAGCACAATCCGGGAGCTTCTTCCGCACGCTTCCCTAACGACGTTTTGCGCGTCCTTCGATGATGAAGAACTCAACGAAGCGCCCTACGCCAGGCGAATCGCGGAGCGCATCGGTTCCGACCATCATGAAGTGCACTTCTCCTCGACCGAATTGCTGAGTGTGTTTGACGATCTTATCGACCACTACGACGAGCCCTTTGCTGACGCGTCGATGTTTCCCACGTTCGCCGTGTGCCGGGCAGCACGCCAGCACTGCAAAGTCATGATGTCGGGAGATGGCGGAGACGAATGTTTTGGTGGCTACCGGCCGTTCTTTTGGCATTCGCGGTGGCATCCGCTTCGCCGCTTGCGAGGAGTTAATGACGCCGCAGACTTGCTGCTTCGCGGCTGGAACCCGCGATGGCGTGGCACTGGTCTGCTGACTTTTCTGCATAAGAACGATTGGCAACTTCTTTATCCTGAGCAGGAGCGAGCCTCGACCTTGGCTTGTTTTCAGCCGGAACATCAAGAGCCAGCGAGCTCGGGGTTACAGGAACTGAAGGATGCCGCTATCGAACATGCACGTTTGAGCTATCCGCTTTCAGCCATGGAAGACATGGCCAACGGATATTTGCCGGAGCAGATTTTAGTGAAGGTGGACCGTGCCAGCATGTTAAGCGCGGTGGAATGTCGAACTCCATTTCTGGATCGAGACCTCTTTGCATTTGCTGCTAGCCTGCCGATTGGTTATCAGTTTGCCCACGGCCAAGGCAAAGCCTTGCTGCGCCGATGCTTGCCGGATTGGGTTCCACCGGAAGTCCGATGGCGCAAGAAGCAAGGCTTCACGCCACCACTCGATACTTGGTTTCGCACAACTCTGGGCCGGCGAATGGAAGAAGCAATCGCAGATGTCTCTCGGCGACTCAGCCATGTAATCGTACCGAGCCGAGTTGCCCACCTCTATCAAGAGCATCTCGCTGGTGCGGATCGAAGCGCACTGCTGTTTCGCTGGCTGGTATTGAGCAGAAGCCTGACTCAAGCTCGGAGTGCGTGCGCATGAGTTTGCGATGTTTTCTACTGCTGGGATCACATGGTTCGGGAGAGACCGCGGCATGAGTGCGACCGCTCAGCTGACAAGGGAGCAGTCTTCTCCACCGGCAGTGGGCCTAGGTCGCATCGTCAACAACTCGGTTGCCTTGATCCTGCTTGATTTGCTGAACAAGGCAATCCCTCTGGTCGTGTTCCCGCGAGTGGTTCGCGCTCTTGGACCTGCAGCCTACGGACGATTAGGATTCGCCGCCGCAGTCGCGGGCTTCTTTGGCCTGCTGGCCTCTCCGGGGTTTTCCACATATGCACTCCGGGAAGCCGCCAAGAACAGCCAACAGGTTTCGTTCCTCGTCAAGCACGTTCTTGGGGCCCGGGTTGTGTTTGCAATTGGCGCTTACGCGCTACTCGCAATTTTCACGCTGTTCCTCGCGCCATCGGATGGTCAGACGCGTCTGTTGATAATGCTTTCCGGCCTGGCGTTCGTGGCAGCCAGTCTCGACACGCAATGGATCTTTGCCGCTCGCTCCCGCATGTCGATGATCGCGGTGCAGGGCGCGCTGGCACAAATTGCATACGCCGGCCTGATCCTCGCGCTGGTTCGCGGTTCGCGCGACGCGTGGATCGTTCCATCGGCTACCGTTCTCTCCCTGGGCGTCAGCACTTTGCTGATCTGGGTGCCTGCACGCCGCCAATATCACATTCCGCTGCCAGAGATCTCGCCGCAAGCCTGGGGCGTTTTCCTGCCAATCTGTCTGGTGATGGGATTTTCCAGCCTCATGTCCATGATCTATGACCAGATTGACGTCGTCATGCTCAAGTACTTTCGAGCTGACGCAGAGCTGGGAACTTATGTGGCCAGCTATGGTCTGATGACGATGGCAATGTCTTTCCTCCCGATCCTGGGACAAGTGTTTATGCCACTGCTCTCGGAGACTGCGGGCCAAGCTCGCGACTTGGAGAATCGCAACGCTGAGAAAAGGTATCTGCGCTGGTTCGGAAATGCCACCGTGGGCCTGGCCCTACCCATTGCCGTCGGCGGCTTTATTCTGGCTGTACCCATCACGCAGTTTGTTTTCGGAAATCAATATTCGAATTCAGGCATCCTATTCCGCTGGCTGATGCTGACCATCATCACGGGGTCGGCAGCGAGTTATTGCGGAGCGCAGCTTATACCGAATGGTCGTGAAAAAAGATATCTTGTCGCCGTCCTCGCCGGAGCCACTGCGAATGTCCTGCTGAATCTGTTTTTCATTCCCAGGTACGGAGCCCTTGCGGCTGCGTTCACAACCGCGTTCAGTCAGGGCGTCGTCGCACTCATGAACTACCACTTCGTTAAAGACTTGAGCCGGCCGCCACTACTCGCTGCGGTAGCAAGGTCGGTTCCCGCCACCTGTGTCATGGCGATCAGTCTTCTCGCCGTTCGGACACGCTTCCCGGTTCATGTCTTGGCACTAGTCACCCTGGGGGCCTTGGCTTACCTTGGTATTTATGCGCTGACTGTCAGTTTGTGGAATCAAATCAACGCTCAAGATCCATCTTGAACGGAGGCCGTAACTGGTGAATGGCGTTTCGTGCGAAGGGGACATATCCGCGCAAAGTGAGCAACCCCTTTGCGGCCCTGCAGGAGACGCCGCAGGGAAGAACTATTGGAATTCGATTTGGAAACAGTTGCCACCCGTCACCCTCTATGAAGGGCCGGTTTTCGAACACCACCCCGTCCTGTCGAGATTCCTTTCCAATGCTGGCGGCGGCGACGCCATCGAAATCGGATGTGCATCCGGTAACTACATGATTTACCTGAACAAGGAATTTGGATACCGCGTCGATGGACTCGATTACTCAGACAACATGGAATATGTTCGGGCGAACTTGTCTTGCAACGGCATCCAGGACGCAGAACTCTTCAGCGCGGATTTTTTTCAGACCGCGCCTTCCAGAAAATACGACCTTGTATTCTCGGGAGGATTCGTCGAGCACTTTGATGATCACGAGCTAGTGGTCAAGAAACACGCCGAATGGGCGAAGCCGGGCGGGCTCGTCGTGATTATTGTGCCCAATTTGACTCACATCCACAGGTTGCTATGTGGGTGGTTTGATCCGGAGGTCCTGCGCGTTCACCGTTTTACCTTAATGCAAAGTGCCGTATTGCGCGAGGCGCTGGAGAAAGCTGATTTGAGCATACTGCATTGTGATTATCACAAAACGTTTCGCTGCACGTATGCTTTGCCAAAACCGGTCGCTTTTGTTGCCCGGGCCGTCCAAAAACTATTGAGGCTCTCTGGACTCGATAACGTCGGCAATCGCTTTGGCAGTCCATACCTGATCTCAGTCTCCAGAAAGAACTGATCTGCCGATGAATGAGCTAGTGGCTACCGCGCAACCGGATCTTCAGAAAGTGCGCTTTCGGTTCAAAGAGAAAACACGTCAACCCGCAATGCGAGTCCTGACCCTCACTCCTTTTTATCCCACGGCCTCCGACGACGCAAACGGGTGCTTTGTCGCGGAGCCACTGCGGGCAATGGAGGAGTTCGGCGTCAACTCCTGCGTTGTGGCCGTGCAGCCATTGCATCGCATCAGCCCAGGATCGGACGCCATAACTCCTATCGCACGTTGGATCCGCTATCCGTGCATCCCGGGCGGAATCGGTCTTGCTCCAGCCGGCGCATTTCTTTATGCGAGCTTGATTTCGAAGGTCCGTCGCCTACATCGGTCGCAGCGGATTGATCTGATCCATGCTCATGCTGCGCTGCCGTGTGGGCATGCTGCGGCGCTGTTGAGCCACGAGCTGAACATTCCTTGCGTCGTCACCGTCCACGGCCTGGACCCATTCTTTGACAACCAGGTACGCGGATCTGCTGGCGAATGGTGCAATCGGGTTGCGCAATTTGTGTATCGTTCGGCGTCGCGAGTGATATGCATTAGCCAGAAAGTTGCCGAAACCGTGATAGACGGCGCTGCCGCGCCGGTAAATACGACAGTCATTTACAACAGCGTCGATGCACGTATGTTTTCCCCGGCTCCGAGGGACGCCCCGTCCAAAACCATCCTCAGCGTCGGCAATCTGATTCCCATCAAAGGACACGAACTGCTCCTGCGAGCGCTTGCGGCTGTGCTTCCCCACTTTCCGGAAATCTCATATGAGATTATTGGCGACGGTCCCGAACATCAGCGTCTGACCAGATTGGCCAGCGACTGCAACATTGCCGATCGGGTTCGTTTTCTCGGCCGTCAAAGTCGAAAGCAGGTTGCTGACGCGATGCGACGCTGCGTACTTTTCGCTTTGCCCAGCCGGTATGAAGGGCTCGGTTGCGTTTATCTGGAGGCAATGTCCACCGAAAAAGCCGTGATCGCGTGCCAAGGCCAGGGGATTGATGAAATTATCCGGCACGGAAGCAACGGCTGGCTCATTGATCCCGGCAATCTGCAAGAATTAATCGCGGCACTTTCAGTGCTGCTGCAGAACCTTCCGCTTCGACGGCAGATCGGCGAGGCGGCTCGCCGTACCACGCTTCAAAGCCTTACCTCGGCGCATCAGGCTGTTCAGCTTGCGACTCTGTATCGGGAGTGTGTGGCATGACCCGGGTCGTAATTATTACCGAGATCATTGCACCCTACCGAATTCCTGTCTTCAACGCGCTCGCGCAACATGATGGGATCGATCTGCGCGTGATATTTCTGGCGGAGAACGATTGCACTCAGCGCCAGTGGCTGGTTTACAAAGAGGAAATCCGTTTTTCTTATCAGGTGCTTCGGTCGTGGAGGCGACGAGTGGGCAGGCATAACTTCCTGCTGACTTGGGGAGCGGAAGATGCCCTGCGGCAAGCGGAACCAGATTTCATCATCTGCGGTGGCTACAATTATGTTGCTTCATGGCAATCCATATCGTGGGCGCAACGGAATCGCGTGCCATTCGGTTTATGGTCGGAGAGCACAACCAGAGACTTTCGCGGCGACCGTATGTTGGTAGAGTTCTTGAAAACAAGATTTCTGCGCAGTTGCGATGCGTTTGTTGTTCCAGGAAGGTCATCAGCCGAATATTTGAGAACCTACGGTGTGTCAGACGAAGTGATTTTCACTGCGCCGAACGCAGTTGACACACAACTTTTTGCGCGGAAGGCCGCGGTCATTCGCGCCGATGCAGCCACATATCGCGAGGCTTTGGGCTTACCGCCTCGCTATTTTCTTTTTGTCGGCCGCCTGGTACCGGAAAAAGGAATCTTCGATCTTTTGAACGCATATGGCGCTCTGCCCCGGGAACTCAGGAAGGAAATGGGCTTGGTATTTGTCGGAGATGGTGCCGCGAGATCCACACTTCTTCAGCGTGCGGCTGTTATTAATCCTGGGTGCATTCAGGTCGTGGGCTTTGCTCAACGCGAGCACTTGCCCGCGTACTATGCGCTCGCTGATGTTTTCGTATTTCCTACGCACACTGATCCCTGGGGTCTGGTGGTGAATGAAGCAATGGCATGCGGATTACCGGTCATTTCCTCGGATTCGGCCGGCTGTGCTGCCGACTTAGTCGACAGCGGATGGAACGGCCGCGTGTTTTCCGCCGGTGACGTCCATCAACTGGCTTCTGCGATGGACAAACTAGGGCGTGACCCAGAGCGGAGATCGATCATGGGCCGGCGTAGCCGCGAGCGTGTCGAGCAGTATTCGCCCGAGGCCTGGGCCGAAGGCATGGCCAGCGCTGTGCTGCAGCGCAGAAGACGGGCAGCATGAATGACGACCGACCTAGCTTTGATCGGCCCGCGGCGATTTCGAATTACCGGGAACGGTGATGCATCTTTTTCTCAACTGTCTCGCCGCCAGCGCTGCAAGCGGGCTGACCTATGTGCGCAACGTCGTCCCCCAGCTTTCTGGACAGCCGGGGGTTCGGGCTACTGTCGCTCTTAGACCTCAGTTAAGGCAAGAGCTTGGCCATCCGTCCAACATTTCATTTGTTGAACTGGAAATTCCCGCTGGGGCAGCAGGGCGATTTTGTTGGGAACAGTCTCTCCTCTCTCGAACGATCCGGAAGAGTGGCGCTGATGTATTGATTTCGGCCGGCAATTTCGCTTTGTTTCGATCGCCCGTGCCCCAGATCCTTCTTTCTGGGAACTCCCTCTATACCTCTCCGGACTTTTACAACGATCTGCGCGCGCGAAGGGCCTACCGCATCTGGCTGGACACCCAGGCTAAAGGCTTCTTCGCCCGGCGCTCGGTTCGCTGGGCTGACTGCACGGTCGCTCCCAGCAAGTCTTTTGCCGATACGCTGCGGGTATGGAGTGAGGGCAAAGTCGTGAGTATTTATCACGGCTTCGATTCCGACATATTCTTCTGCGAACAGGACCAACTGCCGCAAGAAATTCAGGACAAACTCGATTCGGGTAAAGACGCCCTCCGCCTCATCTTCGTGAGCCACTACAACTACTACCGGAATTTCGAGACCTTGTTGCGAGCCATCCCATATATTCGGGAGCGTTTGGGTGGCAGGAAAGTTCAGTTGCTTCTCACGTGCAAACTGTCTTCGGAAGAGAATACCGGCGCCTATCGCACAGCAACTGCGGCCGCCCTTGTCCGGGATCTGGGAATTTCAAATGAAGTGGTAGAGTTGGGCGCAATTCCATATGGCCAACTGCAGCACGTACTCCGCAGCTCTAATATTTACGTCACTCCCGCCTACACGGAAACCTTCGCCCATCCCCTGGTCGAGGCCATGGCGAGTGGGTTACCCATTGTGGCTTCCGATCTTCAGGTGCATCGCGAAGTCTGCGGTCCCGCCGCACTCTATTTCCCATGTTTTTCTCCAACCGATCTCGCGAAACAAGCAATGGCAATCGCGAACAACCAGGAACTCGGGCGTGAAATGTCAAATTCGGGGCAGAGCAGGTCGCTTGATTTCTCTTGGGCAAGACACGTGCAGGAGTTGCTTGCGATATCGCGAGAGATGACTAATTAGCGGTCACTTTGAAGGGGGAAGAAGTAACCTGCCGCACACTCTCCACGTATAAGCTCTCGTGCTTTCGCTGTTCGAGTTCAATCAAGGGAATATCCACAATGCGGCTCTGCAGGAAGCTGCTGACGACAGGCTGCTCGAAACCGGCTTGCCGCAAAAGCGCAATGAGAGAACCCTCGTCAAACATTTGAGAGTGGTGCGCTCCACGATGAAACAAATCGTGGATCGTATGGCTCAATAAAAGCCGATCCACAAAGCGGTGCGAGGCCATGGGATCGGAATCCCTTAAATACTCACGGGCGATGAGTTGCAGATCCGGTACCACGACGCGCAGCACTCCTCCTGGCCGCAACACCCGAAAACACTCCTTCGCAACCGCGAGCGATTCGGCCCAGGAGAAATGTTCAAACGTATGCGACGAATAAATACAACTCACACTTTGATCGGCAAACGGCAGTCCCTTTTTCACGTCGTGCCGGCGCACATCCCTGGGCCAAGCTGGGGTCCGGAATAATAGACGCCCCAGTTTGAGTCGTGACAGCGGGATGGTGGGCGAGTTGTCAATGTTGCACCAGCCCGGCGCGCCCGACAAGCCACAGCCAATGTTAATTTTCAATTCCGCATTGGTGCGATGTCGGTCGGGTAACCGCGTCAGGTTCTGATTCTGCGTCTCGGGTTGTAAGACCGCGGAGCTTGCCATCACACTTTCCTCACGCAGATAATGCTTCCGTCGTCCTGCCCACTTTAAGCGTGCTCAGTTCGCTCACGTGGCGATCGGCAGGGCGCGAATTCAGCCTGCAGTACGCCACCACGCTCTTCACAATGTCGTTGAGTGACTGGGTCGGTGTGTAACCAAACCACTGGCGGGCCTTCGAAATGTCAGGAACGCGTCGCTGCATGTCTTCGAAACCCCTCCCGTACGCCTCGTCGTAAGTTAGATATCTGACGGTGCTGGTCGACCCGGTCGCTTCGATTACTTTCTCCGCCAGCACATTCATTGTCACTTCCTCGGTATTGCCGAGATTGAAGACGTGGCCAACCGTTGCATCACAGGAAATGCACTGCACTAATCCTTTAACGATGTCCTGAACATGGGTGAAACATCGTGATTGTTCGCCATTGCCAAAGACAGTCAAAGGCGCGCCACAAAGTGCTTGCCGTACGAAAGTCGGCAGCACCATTCCATAGCGGCCAGTCTGCCGCGGTCCCACCGTATTGAACAGCCGCACAATCGTGACCGGAAGCTTGCGTTCGCGATGGTAGGCCAGCGCCAAGAATTCATCGATTGCCTTTGAGCAGGCATAACTCCATCGCCCTTTCGTGGTCGGCCCGAGTACCAGATCATCTTCTTCCGAGAAAGGAAACTTGGTGGACTTCCCGTAGACCTCCGAGGTAGAGGCGATCAGCACCCGTTTCTTTTTCTTTGCCGCCAATTCCAATACCAGTTCCGAGCCGCCAACATTAGTCTCAATCGTGTGCACCGGGGATTCGACAATGTTCAGGACGCCGACGGCGGCAGCCATATGGAACACAACATCCGCATCGTCGATCAATTCAGCTAGCAGCGGCTTGTCGAAGATCGTGTCAATAAAGTAGCGGAAGCGAGGATGTTCCTTGGCCTCGCGAATGTTGTCCATACTCCCGGTCGAGAGATCATCGATCATCGTCACGTCGTTGCCTTGGCCGAGAAAGTGGTCCGAAAGATGCGAGCCAATGAAACCCGCACCACCCGTGATCAGAATGCGCATGCAGCTCCTTAGAGCAGAACTTCTCTGCCAGTTACACAACGTTTACCCAGTCTATTTCAAGGCGCGTGACGAATCGTGATTGAAAAACAGTTTCGATGAGCAACGTCTACAAACCGTCAACAGCCGACGTAATCACGGGCGTCTCCGAGATGAACACCCCGCTGTCATCTTTTCTGTCATATGGGAACCGCCCGATTCGGCGGTAGTATGTTTCCAGTCCCTTGACGTCTACTATGCAAACACTCGAGGAACCGCGACTTCTGCAGCCAAAGCCGCGCGCCGCGTCCTTGCCCGTAAGTGTGATCATTCCTGTCCGCAACGAGGCCCGCAACTTGCCTCGCTGCCTGGAGTCTTTACGTGGAGCAGGTGAGATTTACGTCGTCGATTCCGGCAGCACCGACGAAACCGCGGAAATCGCGCGCTCCTTCGACGCGAAGGTCGTTCAGTTTCACTACCACGGCGGCTGGCCCAAGAAGCGACAGTGGGCCATGGATACTCTTCCGCTGGCTTATGACTGGATTCTTTTACTGGATGCAGACGAGGTCCTGACTCCTGAATCGGTGGAAGAAATCCGGCAAACCATTCAGGACCCGGCATACAACGGCTACTATTTCGCCTTGCGAATGTACTTTCTGGGACGAATCCTGCGCCACGGGGACGCAAGCTTTTACACCAGCCCTCGACTTCTCCGCCGCGGCAAGGGCCGCTTCGAATGCCGGTTCAAGGATCAGGACGCTTCCATGGGTGATATGGAAGCACACGAGCGCGTCGTGGTCGAAGGTCAGATGACGGGTTTGCGCAACCCGCTCGTCCATCACAACGTGAATTCGCTCTCACGCTACATCCTTAAACACGATGAATATTCGAACTGGGAAGCGCAGGCCTGGCTGGCCGGCGAGGGTGGTCACAACGACTTGCCGCCTGGCTTGTTTGGAACCCAGGCGCAGCGCCGCCGTTGGCTGAAAAAACATTGTTTGTCTCTGCCCGGCTCGCCCTTCGCGTTTTTTTTGTACAAGTATCTCTTCCGGCTAGGATTTTTGGATGGCGTACCTGGACTGATTTACTGCGCCTTCCAGGGCATCCAGTTCTTTCACATCAAGGCGAAGATTTACGAATTGCGGATGAAGACCCGGCAATGAGCGCAACCCGAACCGTGTTCTCCCAGGATGCAATCGCGTATCACGCTTCTTTGGCGGGCGAATGGGAACAACGCTATCGAAAGCGCTCTTTTCAGATGCGCCACAACGTCCTGCGGAATGCTTTGCAAGGTTGGGACGTGTCCGGCACCCTTTGGCTTGACGCAGGTTGCGGCACTGGCGCGCTCGCGCGCTGGTTAGTCTCGCGCGGGTGCAGTGTACTTGGCGTCGATGCTGCTTTCGAAATGGTCGCTGCGGCCAATCAGTCCGCCGAATCGCAAGACTATTCTGATCGGCTCCGGTTCGTCCGTGTACAGACGATCGCTCACCTTGCACTCGACGATCGTTCGCTCGATGGCATCTTGTGCTCGAGCGTCCTCGAGTACGTCCCCGATCCCAGCGTTTGTCTGACCGAATTTGCCAGAGTTCTCAAACCAGGAGGGCTGCTGCTGGTCTCAATACCAAATCGCAATTCTGTGGTGCGTCGAACGCAGCTTGCCTGTCATCGGTTGGGGGCCCTCCTGGGACAAGGTTGGTGCAAGTTCCTGAAATACTCGCGCCATCAATACTCTGGGGCTGAGTTCGAAAGATTGTTACGGCAGGCTGGATTCTCGGGCGAGAAACTCCTGCCGCTCGGCAGCCCTTTACCTGGTTTGGCGCAGCGAAGTCGCCATTGGGCGCCTTTGCTCATGTTCGTTGCTCGGAAAATGGTCTAAGAAACACGAACGCAGAATTGAATCGAGGAAACCGCCACCGCCAATGCTGATCTTGGGATTGAACATGTTTCACGGCGACGCCTCGGCGGCACTGGTGGAGAATGGCGAGGTCGTATTCGCCATCGCCGAAGAGCGCCTGAACCGCATAAAGCACTATGCGGGTTTTCCGTGTCTCGCGATTAAAGCATGTCTCGACTTCGTCGGCGCCAAGATCACAGATCTCGACCACGTGGCTGTAGGTCAGGATAGCGATGCCAACCTCACCAAGAAAGTCCAATACGCCCTCGCTAATCCCGCAAGGATTCTGAATTTCATCCGCCTGCGCCAGCGTAAGCAGCCGATGCGCAACGTGGCTACTCTGATTGCCCAGGCCCTCGACGTCGATCCCGCAGCACTTGCGTTTCAGCAGCACCACGTCGAGCATCATATTGCGCACATTGCCAGCGCGTACTACTGCTCACCCTGGGAGAAGGCCGCGGGCTTCAGCTACGACGGCTCCGGAGACTTCGTTTCCACCATGATGGCCCGCTGCGAAGACAATCGCATCGAAGTGCTCGATCGTGTTTTCTTGCCCGATTCTCTCGGCAGTTTCTACACCATGATTTGCGAATTCATCGGCTACCCGCAGTACGGAGATGAAGGCAAAGTCATGGGGCTCGCGCCCTATGGCAAGGACAGGTTCTGCGATTCTCTCGGTGAAGTAATCGGCCTGAGAAATGGCAGGTTTAATCTCGATGCCAGTTTCTTCAATCCGCTGGGGAGCAATCAGGGAATGCGGATTTTGCCGGACGGAACGGTGAGTCTAGCCCGCCATTTTTCTCCGCGGATGGTGAAGACTTTTGGCCAGCCACGTGAGCCCCGCACCGAAATCACTCAGCGCGAAATGGATCTGGCCTACGCCATGCAGCGGCGCTTTGAAGATGTGCTGTTCCACCTGCTTACCCAACTCCACCGGCGTGTGCCGTGTGAAGACCTCGCCATGGCGGGCGGATGCGCGCTGAACAGCGTGGCCAATGGAAAGCTTTTCGCGCACACTCCATTTCGCCGCACCTGGATTCAGCCTGCCGCAGGTGATGAAGGATTGGCCATCGGAGCGGCTCTGCATGTTTACCATGCCGTTCTCAACCAGGCGCGCCGCTCTGTGATGAAGAACTCGTATCTCGGGCCTGAGTTTTCCAATGCGCGCATCGAGTCCGATTTGAAGAAGGCCAACCTGCGTTATCGCAAACTGGAGCGCGAACCGTTGCTTGACTTCGTGGCCCAGAATATCGCATCGGGCAATGTTGTAGGCTGGTTTCAGGGCCGCATGGAATGGGGTCCGCGTGCGCTCGGCAACCGCTCCATACTCGCTCATCCCGGCTTGCCAGGAATGAAGGATATTCTGAATGCGCGCATCAAGCAGCGCGAATGGTTTCGTCCATTTGCGCCCTCGATTCTCGAGGAACGCCAGTGCGAATACTTCGAGCACGATCACCCATCGCCGTTCATGCTGCATGTCTATAAGATTCGTCCCGAGAAACGCGCCCAGTTGTCCGCCGTCAATCACGTCGACGATACCGGGCGTTTGCAGAGTGTCAGCCGTGAAGAGAATCCGCTCTACTACGAGTTGATTCGCGCCTTCGAACAGAAAACCGGGCTTCCTGTGCTCTTGAATACAAGTTTCAACGAAAACGAACCGATTGTTTGCCAGCCCGAGGAAGCCATCGATTGCTTCAAGCGCACGCGCTTGGATGCCCTCGCCATCGGGCCTTACGTAATCACGAAAACTGAGAAACCATAACTGGCGGTCAAACCAAGCCATGGCAACCCATTCAATCGCAGTAGGCGCGGCTTACGAGAAGCCCGAACTGAATCCCGTTCGCATCGGCGCTTTCGCTAACATACGGGTCCTCGCATGGCGTAAGAATTTGCTCTACGCCTCCCGCGGCTATAACCTGCTTAGCGCAACCATAAGGACGCACTCGAGCGCGATCGAATGGGACCACGTCGGCCGATATCGGCCCGCGCCCTGGCGAACCATCACTTCATCTTCCCGAATGACATCGCGCTTTTTCCGCGATGGTTTCCACGCGCTCGTGGCTTTGTCCTCAGGGCACTTGGTCGGTGCGGTACCACACGCCATCGTGACTCTGGCGCCCGGAGAAACGGAATTTAACCAATCCCATAAGGTGCTTCGCGGCACCCGTCCCTTGCATCTGGCTGCCACTCCAAGCGACCACATATTCTGGGGAGAATATTTCGACAACCCGCAGCGTGACGAGGTTCATATCTACGCGTCGACCGATCGAGGTGCTCATTGGGATGTTGCCTACACATTCCCTAAGGGCAATATCCGTCATGTGCACAACATTGTTTATGACGAGTGGGAGAACTGTTTCTGGGTGCTCACCGGCGACCGTGGTTCAGAGTGCCGTATTCTCCGCGCCTCGTGCGATTTCAAGACAGTTGACGTAATTCTATCGGGCAATCAGCAAACCCGCTCCGCCGCGCTCGTTCCCACGCGCGACGCCCTGTACTTTTCTTCCGATACCCCGCTTGAGACCAATCACGTGTATCGCCTCGATCGCGGCGGAGATCCTTCCAAGGTCGGGACTCTGAACGGTTCCTCGATTTACGGGTGTCTTGTCGGGAACGCAGTTTTCTTCTCCACCATGGTTGAACCGAGTGCGATCAACTCTGACCGCAACGCGTGCGTGTATGGCAGCGTCGACGGCGTTCGCTGGCAACGCATGCTTCAATGCAGGAAAGATGGCTGGCCGATGGGGTTATTTCAGTATGGCAATGCGTTCCTGCCGGATGGCGACAACCACACTTCGATCCTAGCGATCACGACCATCGCGGTCGAGCGGGCCGATCTTGAAACCACCATCTGGCGAATATGACGGGCCGATTCTGCGGGGGAATCCCGTACGCTACGGGCGTCGCGCTTTTCTCATGCTAATGTCCTGCTGTGAGCCGCCTGCAATATTACCGCCGCATCTTCAGCGCCTATCTTGTTCCAGGAGAGAGCCATCTCAGCTTTTGGCACGACGCGCCTCAGGCGAATCCGGGCGCCAGCGTCCATCAGCTGGGCGAATACTATATGTTGTTTGCCGAGAAAGCCGACTATCCCGGACATCACGATTCAGCCGATATTCCGATGCTCGACTACCACGGAAAAATCGGCGTGCAGCACAACCCGATCGCGATTGCCCAGTGGGGTCTAGGTAACTACAACCTCTTCTGCCACACTCAAAGTGAAGAACGAAGAAAGAGATTTCTCGCGGCAAGCGACTGGCTGCGCGGCCATCTGGAGCAAAACTCGTCCGGCTTCTGGGTATGGAACCACCACTTCGACTGGGAATATCGGTCACAATTGAAGGCCCCGTGGTACTCCGCGCTTGCTCAGGGCCAGGGAATTTCTCTGCTGCTTCGCGCCTATCGTGAAACTGGTGTCGATGCATATCTCGAAGCCGCGGAGCGGGCGTTCAAAAGCTTTCTCAAACCAACCGTCGAAGGCGGCGTTACATTCACCGACGAACGCGGTGACCTCTGGTTTGAGGAATACATAGTTTCACCTCCGACGCACATTCTTAATGGATTCATCTGGGCGGCATGGGGCGTCTACGATTATTTTCTGGCGACGGAAAGCGCCGTCGCGGGAAACTTGTTCGCCCAGGCCGCACTTACCCTTCGCGCAAACCTCGATCGCTATGACCTCGGTTTCTGGTCACTCTATGAGCAGTCCGGCACTCTGCTGCCTATGGTAGCGAGTCCCTTCTATCATCGATTACACGTCGTGCAGTTGCGCGTGATGCATCGCCTCACCGGAGACCAGATATTTGCCAGATATGCCGATAAATGGGAAGCCTACACGCGCAGCCGCGCCAAGCGCGCCCGGGCTCTTTGCTACAAAAGTGCATTCAAGCTTTGCTATTACTAAGAAAACTCATGAAGATTCTCTACGTGTCGCAATATTTTCCGCCGGAGATGGGAGCACCCGCTGGCCGGGCCGCGGAGTTGTCGCGTCTTTGGGCAGAGGACGACCATGAGGTCACGGTTCTGACTGGTTTTCCCAATCATCCTACGGGAATCGTGCCACCTAAATATCGGCCCAAGCATCGCCGCCTGGTAGCGCGCGAAACCTATCAGGGCGTCAACGTCATTCGCACCTGGCTATTTCCCTTCCCCAATCGCAAGCCATACGAGCGCATGTTGAATTACGGCTCGTTTTGCATTTCTTCGGCGACTACCGGCGTCTTTCTTCACCAGCCTGATGTCGTAATCGCCACTTCGCCTCAACTGCTAGTCGGGCTCTCAGGCTGGTGGCTCGCCCGCTGCAATGGCGTACCCTTCGTCTTCGAGGTTCGTGATCTGTGGCCCGAGTCTCTGGCGGCGGTTGGCATGGGCAGCCACGATTCGCCGCTCCATCGCTCACTGGCGAAGATCGCAGGATTTCTCTATCGCAGGTGCGACCGCCTCGTCGTCGTGACGCCAGCATTCAAGGAATATCTGGTCGAACGCTGGCGGGTTCCTGAAGAAAAGATTTTTGTGGTCCAGAACGGAGTCGAAACCAGCCTGTTCAGCCGGCTCGCTCCTAACCTTGCGATCAGACGCGAACTAGGCGCGGAAGGGAAATTCGTCGCCTCTTATATCGGCACCATGGGCAACGCGCACGGATTGGAGACTCTGCTGGAGGCCGCAACTCTTCTGCGCGAGAGGACGCCCAACGTTTTATTTCTGCTCGTCGGAGAAGGAGCTGAGAAAGAGCGCATCGTCTCTTTGGCCCGCTCCCGCGGACTCACGAACGTACGGTTTGTCGGGCAGCAGGCTCGCGAGAAAATCCCAGCTTACATTACCGCCTCGGACGCATGCCTGGTATTGCTCAAGAAGAGCGAGCTTTTCAAGACTGTCCTTCCCACAAAAATGCTGGAGTTCATGTCGTGCGCTCGCCCTGTGATCCTGGGCGTGGACGGGCATGCGCGGAAGGTTTTGGAGCAGGCAAACGCGGGAATCTTCATCAGGCCAGAGGATCCCGTCGCATTGGCGGACGCAGTCGTGCAACTTGCCGATGATCCTGCCCTACGCGAATCGCTCGGCCGCAACGGCCGCCAGCACATTCTCCAATATTTTTCTCGACAGCACACCGCCAAGGTATATCTGGATGTGTTGCAGGATTTGCTGGAAAGAGGCCAACGCTGCGCCCCAGCAGCAGCATAGCAAAGGCTTATGTAGGCGTGGGCGGCCCCGCCCGTGCGTGATCTGAGAATATTCAGGGGAGGGCAATAATGCTGGCTGCGGTTGCGGCCTGCATCGCCGCCTCCATCGCTCGCCCGGCAATAAGTTTGGACGTGCTCGTGGGGACAAAAAGAATATCGTCCGGTTGCATCTTGATGTCAGGTGCTTTGGCCCTCAGGATCTTGCTCAGTTCCACGGGAGTCTCGCTTAGCCCGTCAGGGCCGCGGTGGATGATCCTCGCGCCGCCAAGATTTGCCGTGCGGGTCGCGCCCCCCGCTAAAGCGATCGCTTGCAAAACCGTCAGATGGCCGCTGTCCATGAGAAATCCGCTCGGCCTTCCAACATCTCCCACCACGTAAATCAGGTCGGCTTTGTGAACGATAATGGTGTCCCCAGGCAAGATCGGAATGTTGCTTTCCGGGTCATCGGTCACATTGCGTGTCAACGGAACAGTAATCGGCTTGTCGGGCTGATCGCGATGTGTAATTGCAACGCTTCGGCCCGCCTTTTCCGTGAATCCACCGGCGACTGAGATGAGATCGAAAAGGCGTTGCTGTCCCGGCACCGGATAGACACCCGGCCTTGCTACCTCGCCCAAAACGCTGGCGCCTTGCGAAGCGTACTGGTCGACAAACAATGTGACGTGGGGACTCTTCACGAAGCCGCCGTCAGAAAGCCGCTTCTGGATCAAGCCCTCGGCCTCTTCAGCTGTCAAACCCGCGACGTGAACATAATCGATCAGCGGCAGATAGATTTCGCCGTTGGTATTGACGCGAGCCTTGGTCGTAAGCTCGGGTACGTTGTAAACGCCCACTTCTACCAAATCCCCCGCCTCAAGCCTGAGCGACGAAGTTGAATGCGTTGCCGAACTTTCGCTTGGCGGCAGCGCGGGCACAGTCGTCTTCTCAACCGTTGTTCCCGTTTTCGCGGATTGCTGCTCAGCCTTAACTTCCGGCGAGAATGCGGCGAGCAATAGGAACGAAAAGACCCACCCGTAGACGAACTTGACCGAACTCCGTCGCATGGACGATGTCGAAAAATCCATTGCCATTTTTGCAAGATTAGCACAGCGGGACCCGCGACAGACCAGCGTTCTATGCCAGTGCTCAGATCGCAAACACTGCGCTTTAACGTTGCCCCATGTACCAAGACAGAGAATAGTGTCGCGATGTCGATGGTTGTAGGATTTCATTGATTTAGAACTGGATCAAACTCCGGCCGAGAAATTAGACAACGGATTTCTCAAACCGGAGACATTAACGCATCGAAAGAACGCGCTGCAGAGCTTCGCACTCCTCCCGGCGCACTTTCGATAGAGGAGTTAGTTGATACCCTTCTACCTCGGGACATTTCTAGGGTCGCTGCTGCTTTCATTTGTATTGACCAAGTACGTGCGCGATCTGGCAAACGCGCATGGATGGCTGGCAGCCCCGGCTCTTGAGCGGCATCTGCATAGCCGTCCTCTTCCGCGATTTGGCGGGGTCGCGATTTTTCTCTCTTTCATTCTGACGTTCGCCATTGCCTTGCCCGTCGGCTGGCATCATCTCGCCGTGAGCTTCGGACTTTCCTTTCAAACCTTGCTCACGATTCTGCTGCCCGGCTGCTTGATCTTCGCTCTCGGCATCTATGATGACATTCATTCTGTCAGTCCTTACGCCAAGGTTGCTGTCCAGGCGGTGGCCGGTGCAATGCTGTTTGCCGGTGGCCTGCGCATTCTCGATGTTCCGGTGCTTTTTGGTAATCGCCATCTACCCTGGTTCTTAGGCCTGCCGCTTACTGTTCTCTGGGTCCTGGCCATCACCAACGCTTTCAATCTCATCGATGGACTGGACGGCTTGGCCGCTGGCTCCGCCCTTTTTTCTACAATGGTTGTATTCGCTGTTGCCCTGGTTTCAGGTTCGTCTTTGGTTTCGCTCATGGCTTTGGTGTTGGCGGGCTCGATCCTGGGCTTTCTTCGTTTCAATTTCAGCCCCGCGACAATTTTCCTGGGCGATTGCGGAAGTCTCTTCATCGGATTCATGCTGAGCGCCCTAGCCCTCCAAGGCGCCCAGAAGGCCCCCACGCTGGTCGCAGTCGCGATACCGGTTGTGTCATTTGGGCTGCCGATCCTCGAGACCACGCTTTCCATCGTGCGCCGCTATCTTGGGGGACGGCCGGTTTTTACTGCTGACCGCGAGCACATTCATCACAAGCTTTTGCAGCGTGGACTTTCTCATCGTCAGGTCGTCATCACCCTGTATGCGGTCTCTGCTCTGTTCGCATTGCTGAGCCTGTTTTTGCTGTGGCCGACTGGAGACATGCTAGGCCTCGTGCTCGCTGTGCTTGGTACCGGAGTCTGGATCGGGGTGCAGCATCTTGGCTATGTGGAATTTGGCGAACTGCGTCGCGTTGCTCATCGAACCATCGAGCGCCAGATTCTTATCAATAACCTCGCCATCCGCAGGGCGACCGAAGAATTAAAGGTCACCCGCGATTATGCGCAGCTTTGTCGCATCCTCGTTGCCGCACTGTCGGGCAATGACTTTGATGCCTTCGAATTGCGCCTGCACTCGCCGTCCGCCGAATTCCCGGGCATCAATGGATTGCACCTCATCTCCCGTTGGGGAGAAACTCCCTTCCTGCGCTGGACCAAGCCCGGCAGCCACTTTGCCCAGGAACTGACAAGTTCCTGGTGCCTGACGCTTGATCTGGTCACCACCAGAAACGACCGCTACGGTTCCATGACGGTTTACCGTCTCTACACTGATCGTGAATTGCAGTTCGACATCAACCTGCTGACGTCGGTGTTCCCCGTAGCGTTGGCGGATGCCTTGGATCGCACCGTGAATCCCGCGTTCGAAATAATGCCCACCGCTGACCAGAGATCGGGATTAGTCGCGGCACAAGCCAGCTAAATATCCTCTGATTACCTTGCGCGCGGGACGTTTCGCGTTTCATGCATCCTTCCTTTGTGCACCTTTGTGTCCTTTGTGGTTGATGAAGTGCAAATGCTGAAACCACAAAGGACACAAAGGTACACGAAGGATGCGAAAACACGTTTATCCACAGGGCTGAACCAGCCCGGTCACTTCTGAATTCTGGACATCCCCTGTACTTTTCTCCATTCACTCGCCTAGAGAAACTCGCGGAAGGAAATCCGAAAGATGAAAGAAAAGCTCACCGGGCAGGACATCAGCTTTCTCAGTTTGCAGACCGCTGTGTTTTGTGTCGCATGTGAGTTGATCAGCAAGAACAACACTCCGTACTGCATGGCTTGCGGCTCCAGAGCCGTGTTGAGCTTGTCGCGAGTCCTTGGAGGGTCTTTGCGAGGAGAGCAGACGGCGCATCTGATCGCGGACGCTGAGCTCGACCGCCTGGTGCGTGAGCTACTCCGCACCGTACCTGCGTCAGTCCCTGAAAACCGCGTTCCTGCTTCGTTCGCCACGCTCGCTCCCTCGCGCAGCCATGCTCGAGCCATGGGTTCGCACCCGGTGCAAAGCATGGTCCACGTTTCGAGCAACGAGCTTGATATTCATCCCGGCGAGATCGATCTTGAGCCCGCCATCAGCGTGATTGCCGAGCGCGCCCAGGCTTTGACCGGAGCCACCGGCGCCGCCATCGCCTTGCGTCACGGAGACGAAATCATCTGCCGGGCCCGCACCGGCCGCACCGCACCCGATCTCGGAGTTCGCCTGCAAACCGACTCTGGCATCTCCGCCGATTGTGTCCGCACCGGCGAGGTGGTCCTTTGTCACGATGCCGAGCGAAACCCTCTGGTCGATCTGGCCAGCTGCCGCCGCCTCGGAGCGCGCTCGATTCTCGCGGCTCCGCTCCGCCATTTCCGCCGAACCCTGGGCGTATTCGAAGTTCTTTCGGGAGCGCCTCACGCCTTCGACAACCGCGACGTGGCAACCATGCAACTCCTCTCCAGCCTGATGGTCGCCGCGATCTCGCGCCTGTCCAACATCCAACCGCTCAGTCAACGGCGGTCAGCTTAAAGACGCTGCTCGTGGCGCACTAATGAGATAGGGATAAAACTAGTCGGTCACGCCGTCTTCTGTTACGTTCGTCGGGAAACGTCCCGTCTGTCCCCGAGTTCCTTTCCGTCTGTCCCCGAGTTCCTTCGTCCCGTCCCCGAGTTCCTTCGTCCCCGAGTTCCCTTGTCCCAGACACAAAGAACGGCTTGAACGGGCCACCGTTCGTTTCGCGGTGTGGTCGGAAGCTCGCAGTCGGGGAAGACAGCGCCGGGAACAATGTCAGCACGCATAGGAAATCCTCGTTCGTCGCATGCGCATCTCCGTGTTACGTTTCAAAGGTTAGCAGCCGGATCAGATCGTGCGATAATTACGCGTAACTGAGTCGTTCTCGACAATTTCATGCACCTGCAACAGACAAAGCGAGGAAGTATCTCCACCGGAGGAGCACAATACTACTTCCACGATCTCAGCGTTCCAGTCCTGACCTACCTAAGAAAGCCAAGGTGCGGTTCGCGTAGCGCTTGTGACGCCCTACGGAGCGACCAAGTCCGATTTCTTCGCCGTAGGAAAAGATCACAAACTGGCGTCGTCTCATGGAGAGACGACACCCGGGAAGGTAGGGCATGATCGTATTCAGCAGGGAAAAGCTTCGGCAAGCATCGGTGAGGAGATAAGGCATTGGTATCGCCTGAATACTGGAGATTTCGAGCGCATCGATTTGGATGTTCAGATTGTCGAGGACATCTTCTATGTCCGTCCGCTCCGCTGCAAATACGCGTCGCAGTCTAGGACCGTTGAACTGCCGGTTATTGACCGCCCATTGACATTCACCCTCGATTACCAGAGTCCGTTTTGGCGTAAGCAAATTGAATCGGTTGACCGAAAGCTAGCGTTGTGGTCGCTTGAGGAAATTTGCCGTGTCGTCAAAGACCATCGCCCCGCAACGAAGCTCGCCCATATTCAAGAAACCGACATTCTGCGTGCATCTGGGCCGCTGCGCCATCTGGGATTAATGCTTGGCGGTTTTGTCGGCAAAGGATACGACTGTTTGAGCCAATTCGAGTTCGGCAAGTTCCCTCCGTATGAAGTTCCTGTCGAGCTCAAACGCGACAGCAGCGGTTTCGAGTATCAACAACGTAAGTATGGAAAAGATGAGCTGTCCCGCGCTGTCATTTTGTGCGCGACGCACGGACACAAACAGGTTCCGGTCAACATTGACGTCATGGAGCTCGATGCCCTCTGCCAGTATCGCGATAAATTGAAGGCGGGATGACACTCTACGAACAATTTCAAGCGATCGACGCGCCAATTCCGGCTGATCGGCAAGGAGCCCGACGGCACTACGGCGTGCATCCTTATTTCACGCGGAGACCCTTCAACGTAGTTCGGCAATATATCCAGCACTACAGCCGTGAAGGTGACCGCATACTCGACCCGTTCGGAGGTTCGGGCGTCTCGGCCATCGAAGCCCTCTTATCCAACCGCATCGGCATTCAGAACGATATCAACCCGCTAGCTAACTTTATCGCCACAGGAATCGCTGACCTATCGAAAGGCAGTATTCATGAATACGCGGCAGCGCTCGGCAAAGTTCGCGATCGCTGTGAACAACGCGTGCTGGCACTCGACGACTCTGACGACGGCGCGGTTGAACTGTTACTTAAAGGATTGCGACTACCGGAGAATGTACCACTTCCGGCCAATGCAGATGTGCAGCGGTATCATGAATTGTTTTCGCGCCGTCAACTTGCCGCCCTAGCCATCATCCGCGAAGCTGTCGATGACGTCCCGAATCGATATGCACGTAGCGCGCTTCGGCTCGCGTGGTCTGCGACGCTAGCGAAGGTTAACCGCACATTCCTGTCGGCCGAGGGAAGAGCTGAATCTCGAGGCGGTTCAAGCATCTTCAGCATTTACCGCTACAAGGTCGCTGCGAAACCGGTCGAGTTGTCTCCTTGGGCGACATTTCATGAGCGGGCTCAGAACGTGCTGGCCGCCAAAGAGGAGATTGATCGTGAAATCGACTATAGGAAGCGAACTGGCGGGTTTTGTGGGAAATTTGAAGCTCACAACTACGATATCGACGACTTACGCGATCGGATTGAGCCGGTTGACTACATCTTCACCGATCCGCCTTACGGCGGACATATCTCGTATATCGATCTCTCGACGCTCTGGAATGCGTGGAATGGTACGTTGCCATCACAGAAGGCTCGACAGCGCGAAATGATTGTCGGCGGCGACCTAGATCTCTCAGAGGACGCTTACCTAGAACGTTTGCACGGGAGCATTTTGACGTGTTTCGACTTGCTTAAGCCAAAACGTTGGCTGTCCGTCGTGTTTCAGCATTGGTCGCCTGCATATTTTGATGCCATTTTGACTGCTGCTGCTGAGGCAGGCAGCGACTTGCGTGCCGCAATCTCCCAACTCGGCGATCCGATCTGGTCAATGCACAAGAAGAAAGGTAAGCAATCCGTGCTGGCTGGCGAGCTTATCCTAACATTTGTAAAAACTGGCAAGCCAAAGACTGTCGATACGAAGAAGCCATTCGATGTTGAGGCAGCGATTTCGCGGATTCTCGACGAGACGCCAAACGGAATCGTGTACGGGGAATACCTCTTGAACCGAATCGTCGTTGACTCTTGGAAAGAAGGCGCACTCGGTTCATTAGACATCGACCGGACCGACTTTGCGGACATCATGGAGAGGCAAGGTTGGTCCTACGACAACAAGGCACATCAGTGGCGGCATTCAAACCTCACGTCGAGCCCATTGCTCGGCGCACCCCAAGGAAACCTGAAGTGACCCCGGCAAATTTGGACAGACGGCAGGGACAAGCCCGGGGACAGACGGGACGTTCCCCAGCTCTCCGCATCCGAAAGCGCGGTTGAAGCTTACAAATCTCTGACCAAAACCCAGGAAAACTGACTTGGTGCCGAAAAGTTGTCAAGCCCCCTGGGAAATCCGGGGACGGAAATCCGGGGACAGACGGGACGCTCCCCAGCTCTCCGCATCCGAAGGCCCGATTGAAGGCCGGAGATTTCTCAGCAAAAACTGGAAAACTGCCTTGGTGCCGAAAAGTTGTCAAGCCCCCTGATGCAGTCAATTCCCGGCAAACAATTGATTCGGTGGCAGAAATAAATCTCAAAATTTGGCGGGTTTACCCCCTTCAATCTGCTAGTCTAGGAATAGAGTTCAATTCAGGCGCGGGCCTCGTTCCCGCGCCTTTTCTTTTGTCGGGGGCGCTCCCTCGCAGCATTTTCTTCGAGCGCGTCTTTTTCAAAACTCATGGGCAAAGCCAAGGGCTCTTCACGCGGACGCATTCCAGCGTCCTGCCAGAGCTCTGCCCGGAAGGCCTCGCGGGCACGCGGGCTCCCAGGTGCTCAGCAAGGCGATCTCGGCGAAGCGGCGTTTGTATACAAGGCCATCAGCCTGGGCCTCGTGGTGGCGAAGCCTCACGGGAACATGCATCCCTACGACTTCATCGTCGATGGCGGAGGCGGCCTGTGGCGCATCCAGGTAAAATCGTGCGCAGGCCTCTCAGGCGGATCCTATAAAGTGCACATCCGCCGTAGGAAAGACGGCGCTTCGATCCCCTATACCGAATCCGAAATTGATTTCGTAGTGGCTTACATCATCCCTGAACAAACTTCGTACATTCTGCCAATACGCGAAATGTTAGGCCGCACACGCATCAGTTTTCGCCCCAGGAATTTTCCGGCTTGCACGCCTTCGCCCACTACCGCGAGGCCTGGCACCAGCTGCGTCAACCGATGAAATCACCTACGGTCGAGGTCGACCCGATGATTGGCAAGTCGATCATTTGTGATGCGAAAATGTATCCCCTGCGAAAAGCTTCGGTTCACGACCTGCGCTATGGTTTCAGGAAGATCGAGCGCCTTCTGTATCAGGGCGAAGAGATCCAAATTACCAAGCGCGGCCACGTGATCGCCCGTCTGGTGCCGGAAAGCGAGTAACCGGCAGCCGAGCTTCTTGATTTCCTGGGACGGTTACGCGCCACCTAGGGCGACAAGGTGCTCGGCGCCGACCTGGTCTCTGAAGATCGGGGCCGCTATTGAAGATCTACACCGGGCATTCAGGCCAAAGACACAAGAAAGCTGGTGTCGGCAGCCGTTACTTCGACACTCGCGCCTGTACAATGCTCCCATGCGCCATCGATTGCTGATCGTTTCCCTTCTGCTCGGATGCACTCTGACTGTCGCCGCTGGCAAGAATCATTCGTATCTCTTCGCCTGGTGCGGGGACGACAACAAAACGGCCAGCGACTTTCTCGCTGTCATCGATGCCGATCCGGCTTCGCCGGGTTACGGGCAAGTTGTGGCGACGGCTCCCACTGGAGTTGCAGGATCTGTGCCGCATCACACCGAGATCGAGATGCCCGTCGGCGGCCTGCTCATGGCCAATGGTTTCGAGGCCGGCCGGACTTGGGTCTTCGATCTGCGAGAACCACTCCAACCTCACATCGTGGCGTCCTTCGGCGACCTCGACGGATACGTGCATCCCCACACTTATTTCCGGCTGCCGAACGGCAACGTTTTGGCGACCTTCCAATATCGTGGAGGGCATGGGCCGAAGGCCGAAGGCGGCGGCCTGCTCGAGATCGACAACGGCGGGCACGTGCTCCGCTCTGGCAGCGCCGAGGATGGGGTCCCTGCTGGCGAGTTGATTCGGCCATACAGCCTCGAGCTGTTACCAGCGGCTGACCGCGTCGTCTCGACCAATACCGCGATGCACGACATGGACGGAAAGAGTCGTACCGTTCAGGTGTGGCAATTCTCCAGCCTGCGCGTGCTGCGGACGCTCACGCTCCCGCCGGGTCCGCGTGGCGACGAGCAGTACTACCCCGGCGAGCCGCGCCTGCTCGATGACGGCAAGAGTCTGCTGGTGCACACGTTTAATTGCGGGCTTTACTTGATGCGCGGCGTGGACGGCGAGAATCCGTCGCTTCGCTTTGTATACGGCTTTCCCGGCGGCGACTGCGGTGTGCCTCTGCGCATCGGGCACTGGTGGCTGGCAACTGTGCCGGAAACCCATAGCTTGACCGTGCTGGATATTTCTGATCCGGAGAAGCCGCGCGAAGTGAGCCGGGTCACGTTTGATGCTGGTCAGAAGCCGCACTGGGTCGCAGCCGATCTCACCGGCACGCGCATTGTCCTCAACTCGGATGAGAACGGTCCCGATCACCGCCTCTTCATCGTGAACTTTGATCCGCAAACTGGAACTGCCAAGCTCGATGAAGCATTCCGCGACCGCGGCAGCGACCGTCCGGGCGTCAGCATGGATGGCAAGTCGTGGCCGCACGGATTTCACGGCAATGCCTATGCGCACGGAACTGTCTTTTCCAGATGAATCGGTGTGCGCAACTATGGATGCCGAGGAAATTAGCTGAAAACTGGTTTTGTCGCCAATCTGGGAACTAAGGCCGCCAACTGCCGCACCTTTTCCGTTCAATGATCCTATAAAACATTGCCAAGCTAGGGTAATATGTATGCCTGATTTGCTATGGAGACCCTTGGCTCCAACCCGGTGGAGGCCGGCCGGGAATTGCCGCCTCCTCTACGTACCCGCCGCCTGCGGGTGCGGCAGAAGGTTCACACTCCTGCCTACGCCAGCCTGAATGGAAGCTCGAGTGGCCAGATCCTCGATCTCAGTGAAATCGTGGACATCAGCGAAGCGGGCATGGCTATTCAGACTTCATTTCCACTGCAGGTTCAGCGCAGCGTGAATCTGTGTCTTGACCTGACAGCGACCCGGACTTGCATTCATACGACGGGCGAAGTTGTATGGTCTGACCGGTCGGGGCGTGTGGGCATCCGCTTTCCGCAGATGCCGGACGACTCACTCCGCCAGCTCAAGGAATGGCTGTTTGTGAATGTGATGGTCGCGTGTGTCAATCACCGGGCCGATCTTTTGTCGGGAAACGTGTCGACAATTCAGTTATCCGCAAGTCCGTTACCGGCCGATTTGCTTCCTCAAGTCGCGCCACAATCAGGATATGAAAAGCCGACGGAGAACAGCGCTCTCGCCAACTGGATGCGCCAAGAATTAGAGCCCACGGCTCCGGCCGACTATACGTCCATCTTAACGGCTCTGGCCGCGGTCAAACGCGAGGTTGATTCGCTCGGCCCCGATCTCGAAGGAGCGTTGCAGTTGCTGGCACAGAGAGCGCAGACTTTCACGCGCGCGACCGGCGCTGCGATCGCTCTGACCGAAGGATCAAGCATGATTTGTCGCGCCAGCGCCGGAGACTCAGTTCCGGGGTTGGGGGCACGGTTTAGTGTTGGGTCAGGCTTTTCTGGCGAGTGTGTGCGCACTGGCCAGCTGCTCCGCTGCGAAGACTCCGAAACTGATCCGGTGGTCGATCGCGAGAGCTGCCGCCTGCTGGGAATCCGTTCCATGATCGCGGTACCGATTCGCTGGGGGGATGCGGTCATCGGGCTGCTGGAAGTGTTCTCACCCGAGGCCTACGCTTTCAGCACCAACGACCCGCTCGCGCTACAGCGGCTCGCGGGAATCGTTTCCAGCGCAGTCCATCGCGCGGGTTTACCCGAGCCAGGTCGGGCCGATCACGATTTTGCAGTGAATAAATCCGCGGAGAATTTGTCCTCGGAGGGAAGTTCTTCCGTGAAGGCCGTCTCTGCTTCGATCGCGGCCGCCAGCGTAGACGATGAATTTCCTGTCGAAACCTCGGCGGACTTGCCGCTTCCCCATTTTTCTCGTTCCCGGAAGATTCTTCTGTTTGCAGCCGCAGCGACGCTGATGTTTGCCGTATCCTGGCTGATTCCGGCGCGGGACTTCATTAACTTTACGAGAAGCACCTCCGCTTCGACAGCTCAACCGCCGGAAAAAGTTCTTGCCAGTCCGCCAGCGCCAACCACAGTTGCCAGCGGCGGCCTCGAGGGTATACGGAAACTGGCGGAGCAGGGCGACGCCGCAGCCCAGTTTTCCGTGGGAGCACGCTATGCTACCGGCGAGGAGGTTCCTCAGGATTATTCCGAGGCAGTACGCTGGTTCTCGATGGCGGCCGAGCAAGGCCACATCGCCGCCCAGGCAACTTTGGGCGCGTACTATTGGGTAGGACGCGGTGTTCCTGAGGACCTGGTCAAAGCGTATTTCTGGTCGGTTCTGGCGCAGGCTGGCGGAGACGAAGCCAGTAAATACCGCGTTGCCCTCCTGGCTAGCCGGATGTCACGTGCGCAGATTGCGGCGGCCCAGCAGCAGGCCAATGAATGGATCAAAGAGCACCAGTCGCTCAGCCAGAACTCTAGTACCGCTCGATGACAATCCAGTGTGGTCGAGCAACATGCGGTCCTCACGGGGCGACAAACTTCGATGTGGGCGGCACGAATCGAGTCCGGGGCGGGGAAAGCTTAACTTTTGGGCCGGCCCGATTGTTTCAGTCCCGCTTTTTTTCGCAGCTTTGCGTAAACCTCGGGCAGATTTTTCCTGAGCCATTTGTAACACTCCCGGCGCAGCAAGGTGTGTTTCCGGTTGTGCTGCCGACGTCGCTCCAGGTAGTTCTTCTCTTGGGCAGTGAGTCGTTTTTTCATCTGAGTTCTCTCTTTCTTTCAGAGATCAAATAGAGTAAACAAATTCATACGCCCCTCAGCCATCCGGACATTTTATTACCATTGATGGCGCCCAGCTTGATGATACCCTGTTCAACGCATTTAGCGAATGCGGCAGAGAAAGAAAGCAAAAAAGACTAGGCCACCTTACGGTCGATTCATTGACCATGCGAAAGCCGGGGCCACTCTACAGGAGACTAAACGCATGAAGAATATTCGCACGGCTTTGCTTTTCACATTCGCACTCGCAACAGCCTGGATCACACCGGCGCGGGCGCAGATCCCTCCGCAGCCAGCGAGCAACATCGTGGTGCAACATGACGTGCCCATGAAGACGCGCGACGGGCTTACTCTTTACGCGGATATTTACCGGCCCAATTCCGCCGGCAAATGGCCGGTCATCCTTATGCGCACGCCTTACGACAAGAGTGTTGGCTGGGCGGTTGGGCCGGTTTACAAAATGGTGCCGCGCGGGTACGTCGTTATTATTCAGGATGTGCGAGGCCGCTACACTTCGGAAGGCGAATGGTATCCGTTCCGCCACGAGCAGACGGATGGCTATGACGCAGTCGAATGGGCTGCCGCACTTCCTTTTTGCGATGGCAAAGTCGGAATGATGGGCGCCTCCTACGTGGGAGCGACCCAGATGTTAGCCGCCATAGCCCGGCCCCCGCATCTGACCGCGATCGCGCCTAACATGACGGCGAGCAACTATCACGACGGTTGGACTTACCAGAGCGGAGCCTTTGAGCAGTGGTTCGATCAGAATTGGACTTCCCAGATTGCGCAGAACACGCTGGAGCGCCTGATCCACGAGAACACGGACGCCCGGGTTGGCGTGCCTACGCTTCCCTTGGCCAACTATTCCATCTTCAATTTCGGTCAACTGCCCGCTGACGCTCAGCTCACCGCCTCTATCGCACCGTATTATCTCGACTGGCTGTCGCATCCTGATTACGACAACTACTGGAAGCAGTGGTCGATCGAGGAACATTTTTCGGACATTGCCATCCCCATGCTCCAGGTCGGCGGCTGGTATGACATCTTCAACGGCGGCACTTTGCGCAATTACATGGGCGCGAAAGCCCACGGTTCCACTGAGGCTGCGCGTACGCAGCAGCATTTGCTGATCGAAATCGGAGGACATGCCGGCTTCGGCCGTCGCATTGGCGACGTTGAGTTCGGCCCGCACGCTATCGAGAACGATTACACCGATGTAATCCTCGATTGGTACGATTTCCTTTTCAAAGGCATTCACAACGAATTCACCACGGACAAACCGGTCAAGCTCTTCGTGATGGGTGCCAACGAATACCGCCAGGAAGACGATTGGCCGCCACCGCAAGCCCGGCCCACAAAATATTTCTTACACTCCGCCGGCAAGGCGAACTCGCTGCGCGGCGATGGTTCTCTCTCGACCTCCGCTCCCAAGTCCGAGCCTGCCGACGCCTACGTTTACAATCCCGCCGATCCCGCGCCCACGCTTGGCGGCCCGCTGTGCTGTGACGCCGAGCGCATGGAACCCGGGCCGCGCGACCAGCGTCCGGTCGAAAATCGCGAGGACGTGCTGATCTATTCGACGGGCCCGCTCGAACGGGATCTCGAAGTCACCGGGCCGGTTACTGCGACTCTTTTCGTCAAGTCGTCGGCGGTTGATACTGACTTCACCGCCAAGCTGGTGGATGTCGCGCCCGACGGATTCGCGCAAGATCTTACGGAAGGCATCCTTCGCATGCGCTATCGCACTTCCCCGGAGCACGTTGGATTGATGAATCCCGGCCAGATCTACGAAATCTCGGTCGACCTATGGGCCACGGCCAATGTTTTCCTGAAAGGCCACGTGCTGCGGCTGGAAATTTCCAGCAGCAATTTCCCGCGCTTCGACCGCAATTTAAACACTGGCGAGGAGATCAAATTCGCACGGACGTTTGTCGCCGCGACCAACACGATTCTGCACGACGCACAACATCCCTCGGCGCTTGTGCTGCCGGTGATGCCGCCGAAGTGATTTTGGCTCTGCCGTTTTCGATGCGAGGTGTATCCATCAGCGAGTGCCGTCCCTGCGGGACTCGTGTATTTTCCACTTCTGTTTTCCGGGCACTGCCGTGCCGGGCTTTCACATGCCGCCGCCTCGCGGCTGGACCATCGTCGTTCTGTACCGTCTCAGAAATTGAGTGCACATTCCCGGAAGCCGCAACCATGCAAAAGACGACCGGCCAGGTCCTGGAACCTGGCCGGCGTGTTTCAACCGTGTGTATCGCTTATCAACCGCGGCCCGCGCCTGCAGCCATGGCGTAATGGCCCTGGCGCCCCGCGTTTTCGCGCAGGGATTGGAAATAGAGCCGGAAGGATCGTTGCACCAGAAACATCAGCGGCAGGATGAGCAGCGGAACATACCAATCGAATGCATGCGTGGCCAGCTTGGCCAGGCCTGCAACGCCCGCGGCTAGAAGGTAGTAAGGAAACGTGAGGTGCAGGATCTTTTTCCAGATTCCAAACAGGCCACCGGTTTCGGTGAAAGCGATAACCGCCGCGACCGGGATAGTGTTGACCAGCAAGTAGGCCAGCGCTCCCAAGGCGAGACCAAGTCCCAAATTTGGCGCTGTCGCCTGAAGGGTGAGCCATGCGGCTTCGGCAGCGATCAGGGTGACGCCCACGTTAAACATCATCTTGATCGGTTTCTGCTGACTGCCCTCAGACCAGAGGCATTGAGCGACCGTCGACGCAGCGGTGATCAGAAGAGCTTGAGCCAAGTTTAGTTCGCTCAGAGCCAGGAGGATGAACGGCAGGTTCACCGACATGGATCCCGTCAGCCGTGGCAGGGAAACTTTAAGCCGGGCTGCGAAGAGAGCGACCAGCAAGGTCCCGATGAAGCGTCCGTAAGCCGGGTGTCCCCATGTCAGCGGCACCTGGAG
>DATHPO010000354.1:0-22200 GCA_035483835.1 Terriglobales bacterium | reverse complement strand
CGCTCAGAGTCCATTGGTCGTGTCGCCGGTCAATTCTCGATAGAGCCAGGCCTTGGCGGTGCTCCAGTCGCGCATCACGGTTACAGGCGACACCTTGAGCACCTCGGCCGTCTCTTCTACACTGAGTCCGCCGAAGAAGCGCATTTCGACGACCTGCACTTTGCGAAGATCAATACGCGCCAGCGCCTCCATCGCGTCGTCGAGCGCTACCAGATCCGGCGCTCGGTCGCCGCCGACGATGGCCGTCTCGTCCACCGAAACATGCTGCACGTCGCCTCCTCGTTTCAGGTTATGACGCCGCGCATGATCGACGAGAATGCGCCTCATCAGCTGAGCCGAAACCGCGAAGAAATGGGCGCGATTTTGCCACTGCATGCCCTTGTAATCCACCAGGCGCACGTAAGCCTCATTGACCAGAGCTGTGGCCTGAAGGCTGTGGCCGGGACGCTCACCTCTCATATAATGACTTGCGAGACGGCGGAGTTCCTCATAGACGATCGGGGTGAGCCGGTCGAGCGCGGCTCGGTCTCCGCCACCCCAGGCGCGAAGCAGTCCGCTGACCTCACCGATTGACGGCTTCTGAGCCTTATCATCTCCCGGTAGTGCGGATCTCTCCATCGCGCCACGCCTCGGAATCTTATCCCATAACGCAGCGGGTTCGAGAAAAGTTAATTTCGTGTGATAGTTCTGACCCTCCGTTTGCGCCTATCCAGGTGAAAGCGATGGAAGTCGCCCGGCAAGACATCAAGCAACGAAGGAGAAAAAAATGAAATCCGGCATGTTTACATGGATCGTGGCACTCGGTGTATGCACCCCAATGGCGATGCCAACTCGAGCAGTCGCGCAAGAACGGTCAGCGTCTCAGGCCCAGAAGAGAGAGACCGTTCGCTATACCATTACTGACCTCGGCACGTTGGAGGGTGGAACGTTTAGCCAACCATTCGCTATTAACAGATACGGCCTGGTGAGTGGCTCCTCGAACCTCGCGGACGGCAATCAGCACGCAACCCTTTGGCTGGAAAAACTGAAGGTCGACATCGGCGCCCCCGGACTCGGGGGACCGAACAGCATCGCATTTGGCGACAACGATGGATTCCAGTCCGCCGGTGAAGCTGAAACCTCCACTTCCGATCCCAACGGTGAAGATTTTTGCGGATTCGGTACTCACCTCATTTGTCTGCCTTTCCTGTGGCAGGACGGGGAAATGATTCAGCTCTCGACACTCGGTGGCAACAACGGTGCGGCTAATGCGATCAGCAATCGGGGAGAAGTGGCTGGATTTGCGGAGACCTCGATGCCGGATCCAGGCTGCCCAGCTCCCCAGGTTCTTCACTTTGAGCCTGCCGTCTGGGAAAAAGGAGCGATTCGCAAACTGCCTACGGTTGGGGGCGATCCCGACGGCGTCGCCTACGAGATCAACGACAACGGAGAGGTTGCCGGCGCGTCGGGCACTTGCACAACCTTCAATCCGAATTTCCTCAATAACCTGCTGGCGGTCCATGCGTTGCTCTGGGAAAACGGCAAAGCGACGGACCTCGGCAATCTCGGCGGCAAAACCGGACAGGCGGGCGGAAACGCCGCCTATAGCGTTAATAACCGCGGTGAAGTCGTCGGTAGCTCGGACCTGCCGGGCGACACAACTTTTCATGCTTTTCTCTGGACCAGGAAAACTGGTATGCAGGATTTGGGCACACTCTCCGGCGACGTAGCCAGCAACAGCATCAGCATCAACGATGCCGGCTCGGTGGTTGGCGTGTCCCTCGACGCGAAATTCAACCCGCGGGCGTTTGTGTGGGAGAAGGGCGTGATGACCGATCTCAACTCTCTGATTGAGGGTCATTCTTCCCTGTACCTAATGACTGGTTGCTCCATCAATTCCCGTGGTGAGATCACTGGCTTGGGTATGACCAGCACCGGCGAAATTCACACTTATCTCGCAACCCCGACACGCGGTATTGCGACGACTGAGAATACTTCACAAGGGGTGATCAGCCCGAGGATTCTAAGCGACGATGCCCGCAATGTGCTTCAGCAACAACTGCGCTTCGGCCGATTCGTAGTTGGGCTCATGGGGCCGCAATGACCGGCTGAAACATACCAATCGCTGCTGACGTGTGAACCCCGGGAAGTCCAAGTAGTCTGAGCCGCGATCTAGAGAGCAGGAAAATCTCCTGCTCTCTTTTCTTCTGCCTCTCCGTAGCGGAGACTGAGTCTATGAATGCGGGCAACCCACGCAGGAGGCGTATGGAATTCTCCCCACGTTATTGCTTGATTCAAGTTCTAGATATTCCGGGAATCGTGTGAGCTTCCTCCAAAGTGTGAGCGCGTATTGGCAGCCTTTGCTTCACGCACTGGACAGCAATGCAACGGACTGTGCTGCCTCGATTAGCACCGCATCCAGCATCGACGACAAGGGGACGTTGCCGGCCTCTGGAAGCGAACTTAACGGGCGACAAGCGCAATTTCTAAAGATTAGGAAACTGGCGAAGAGAGTGGGACCAGACAATTTCAGGCTAGCCATGACAGCAGGTTCTGAATTCTGCAGTCCTCTCCTCGACACGCGCGCGTGGGACTCTAAGGGCAAAGGCTACACGCGCCACCAGGTTCTGAAGTCCTGCGCCTGCCAGCAAGATCGCTTTTTGGAGAGAAACGTTGGCATTGGAGAGAAAGCGCTCCAACTATTCGTCTGTCAATTCATGCAGTCTCAGAAAATTCGTTCAAGGCACTGCAATGATCCACATAGCGTTGTCACCGAGGTCGCGAATGCCCTTTCTTACGTAGGCGAAACCATCGTCCCCCCATGTCGATCCCCACGAATTCTTGATCTCCCACGCGTTGATGTTGCCGGCATCGTTCCATCCGGTAATCAGGATTAGGTGTCCATTATCGTCCCCAGAGGAATCGTCCGAAATAACAGCTGGTTCTTTCTGATTCCACCAGCTGTCAAAAGTTTCTCCCGCATAAATAAAGGCTGCGATCGGACCGTATTTCAGTATTGCCGCTTTGAGATCGCTTTCCGTGGGCATCCCACCATCGCTTGCGACGTACGCTGCTGCGACTCCTTGATACGGAAGCGGTAGGTTAAAGCTGCAGTTGCTTGGTATGCCTGTATAGCCATCACTGGTTCCTTTAGACGTTCCTTTCCCGGTAAGAAAGTCCATAACGGTGGACACATACCCACCGGAACAGGTTCCAACACAGTTCAACACTAACTGCTGAGAGTCCACGATGCTTTGGTTAGGATGCTGGATCGCCCAGTTCTCTTCCAAGGCCCCAACCCCTGCGAAGATGTAACATGAACCGCACTGGAGCTGATTTTCGTTCGTGTTGAACGAAATGACTCGTCGCCAAGAAAACACTGTGTCAGTTACAGCAGCAGCTTTATGCGGCACAGCTGCACCCCGCTTCGGTGAACTCGTCGCCGTGCTCGACGGGGCTGCCGCAGGTTCCTCCGCTTCTGGAGCATGCAGGTTGTACTTCAGCTGATACTGCTCCAGGGCACGCTTGGCGGCTGCGGCGAACTTTTGCACTCGTTCCTTTGAAGGTCGTTCTAACCGCCCACCCTTAGCATAATGATGCTCCGCAGTTGCCCCTTGCTGAGATTGCGAGCACGCCACATTCGTCACCAGTAGGAGCACAATACTGACCCACAATGCGCCTCCTTTGGTTGGCGTGGATTTCGACAAAGTGCGCGATCCGCACACGCGAGTGATCGAGCCATGGGCAGAAAAAATTATTGCTGACCTCGATTCCTACAGTGAGATTTCCCCGAGCGGGACTGGCGTGCATGTCTGGACGACGGGAGAGCTCTCGGAGGAGGCCCGCAACCGGGCTGGGCGGATTGAGGTTTATCAGCGCGGACGCTACTTCACAGTAACAGGGGAAAAGCTATGAGCGGCTTCAAGGGATTCAACGTCACTGACCTGCAGGCGAGTTTGGCATCTCTAGATCAGGGCGACGCAGCAGTTCAGCATTGGCCAGCCAAGAAAGAACCCTCGTCGGTTGGTCGGGCACCCTCGTCCGTTGAACCCGCCGCCTGAAAAACAACCGCTCTCGTCACCGGAGAAAGAACGGCGCGGTCCTATAGTAGTGAAACCATCGCCAGTTAGTTCCGCTGAAAAGTTGATCCTCCTCTCGCGTGGCGAGTGGCAAGAGATTCTCAAGCCTGATGGCACGCAGCTTTACTCTTCGCAGTCTGAAGCAGATATAGGTCTGTGCTCGATCATTGCAAGGACCAGTAATGGCGAGAGAGCCAAGGTCGATGCTGCCTTCCGCAAGTCTGGACTTTTTCGCCCGAAGTGGGATGAAATGCGCGGAAGTCAGACTTATGGCGAACTCACCATTGCCGCAGCGCTCAAGAACTTCAAGCCCGGCAAGGTGCAAGAGTATGAGAGCGACGGCTCCGACTGGCGCGAATGCCTAAAGTCGCCCGCTCAGATGAGCCGAGAGCCTCTGCGGTTCATTGTGGAGAATTTCCTGCCGGAAGAAGGGATCACTTTGCTTTGCGGATTGAGCGGGCATGGCAAGAGCCTCACCGCTTTAAGCCTTGCAAAGTCTCTTTGTCTCGGGCAACCGGCTTTCGGCATTCCGGAGTTCCGCATCCCGCAAGCCTTTCCAGTCGTATATCTGGGTCCCGAAATGGGCGAGAAGTCGCTCTATAAACGGCTAACGGCTTTTGGGATGGGTTCTTGGGGAGATGAAAAATTCGTATCGACGACCTACAGCCTACCTGCCGACCAGTTCTTGAGCCGCACGATGAGTGATGGGCTGCTTCTAAAGCTAAGCGATCCCCGCGTCATTGAAATGTGCAAGAGCAGGATCGTCTTTCTCGACACGTTTGTGCGGTTCCTCGATGGCCATGATGAGAACGACGCAACCGAGATGCAGTACATGGCGGAATGCATGTTCAATCTCTTGCAGCAAGGATGCCTCGCAGTTGTTCCCGTGACGCACAGTCCGAAATCGTTTGAGAACTGCAACACCATGTCGCTGGAATCTATGATCCGCGGTTCTGGCGACATCGGAGCTACGCTGTCGGCAGCATTCGGGTTGCGAATGATTGATGAACCGAAGACGCATATTCATGTGGAGTGCCTAAAGATGAGAGATGCAGAGCGCCCTAAGCCATTTCATCTCTTCGGAAGGCCGCAAATCCATGACACCGCAGATTTCACTGGCACGTATGGCGTGGGGACGCTTAGTTCGTATCTCGGGTCGCGCGGACGGCCGCCGAAGGATCCTACTGAAAGGCTGAAGGCTGTAAAGATGTTGATCGAAGATCCCAAGAAGTCAACCCACGGCATCGGTGCACTCTTCGGCGTGTCGCACGAATGCGTTCGCAAATGGAAAAAGGACATTTGCGCAGAGGCGAAACGCCGCGGTGTTGATCCCTTGGAATACATCGAACGAACCTTGTTGCCACCGTTTTAGAGCCGAATCAGGTTTTTGTCGAAGGATGACCATAGAGGTTTTACTAACGAGCGGAATTTTTAAGGCCTTATGAAAAGTCAGACCAAGACTTGCTAGGAGCAACATTTTTAGTGACCCGAAAAAATAGACGCTGAAACAGATCGGCATCCCAGCTCAACTTTATATGGCACGCGGACAGCAGGTCGAGACCGCAAAAGGAGAACATGAAAATGGAATTGATAGGAGAACTAACCTACCCAGTCGCACTTACGTCATTGCACTGCTTGCCAGTCGCGCTGGACATCAAGACAGAAACTAAATCAGGAGAATTGAAATGAATCTAAGCCATCGTGACAAAGAGTTCATTGCTCAGTTCACATCGCACATTATTACCGAAAAACAGTTGACAGCGGGAAACGTGCAAGACTTTCGCTGCGTTCTATTTAACCCCTCTAACTCGACACTGATCACAACTGACGCCGACCCTGCCTACGTTGAAGAGCACAAAAGGCTGGGATTCTACTTAATTGGTGGATTCGTCCTCTATCAACTGGGCGGGTTACAACGCATAGCACCAATCCATGCTGCCGGCCCGACTACAAGTGCAACAAAGATTCAGCTGATTGGCTATCTGATAGCGACCGCCGCTACTGCCTATTTGTCGGGAAGTACTACCGTCCCAACGTCTTCTGAGGAGGTTGGAAAGTTTGACCCAAGCGCTCCCCATGTCATCGCGCGACAAGAATACAGAACTGCCGCGAGGAAGCTTGGTCACGTTGGCCGCAACGATGCGTGCGCATGTGGGTCGGGTCGGAAGTACAAGAAGTGTTGTCTGAATTGAAGTATGTCGATCGCAGATCAAATCGAGAGGATCGGCCGCACACTGACCGCTGAGGAACTCGCAAAGCTCCTCTCCGTGAGCCGCGTGACGATCTTCAAGCAAGCCGCAGCGGGACGGATCCCATCGTTCCGGGTGGGAACTTGTGTGCGATTTGATCCGAGGGCGGTGGCTCAGTGGTTGAGAAGCATGTAGCGGTTGTTCGTGTAATGAAACTTTATGTCACCAGTTACAATTTATTGGTCTGGCCGAAATACGCTCTCCTACGGCGATTGTGTAACAAAAAGGCCTTTCGAATCGAGAGACCGGTTGTTGAAACCTGACGCAGCACTGTTATGGGTTCGACACCTTTGCCAACTGGTCGGTCGCGGAGTCTTTTTGGCTGACGGCTTGAATGCTCTTCGAAGCGGGTTGGCCAAAGACTTCGGGATGCAAGTAGTAGCCTTGTTCGGCAGTTGACTTGTCTTCTTCCGTCGGAATGCGGTAGGCATCGGCGTAAGCGTCGTGCCGGATCCCGGTGACTTGCCAGGAGACCTTCCCACCGGGTTTGCCGCCTGCGATCTTGAAACGGTTGCCCACCAGTTCCTTCCCGATATAGAGGCTCGGTTGCGGTCTTCCAATGGATGTCAGTTGATACCGGAAGTCGCGGTTCAAGGCCTCAAAGTAGTCTGGCATAGTGATCCAGGCCGAGCCGTGTGTGTTCAGTGTCACGAGCCCGTTGTACATGTTCATCATGTCAGGAGACTCCACAAACGAATGGGACAGATACTTGTTTGCCGGATCAAGCGGATGGTCGATCTTGAACGAGCCGCTGCCTTTGGTGAGCTTGCCGGTGACATTGAGATTACCCGCAAAGAAGCCGTTGCCCGCGTAGTCGACTTGAAACTTGACGTTTTTGCCGGCAGAGGCGTTAACCAGACCCTCGTAGGACGAACCAGCAAGAGCTACGAATCCTCCCGTCGATGAATTGCCGCCTTGAACACCGACGCCTCCAGAACTTGCGGTTACGCCTAGCACGCCAAAGTTGAGACCCCTGGCAGCGTTGGCAAATCCCGCTACTCCATTTCCGCCACTGTTGTTAACGCCTTGGACGCCGACGCCGCCTGGACTGGCACTCGTCCCGGTGACGCCGGTCGTAAAGCCGCTGGTGGCGGTCGCGTTGCCATTCACGCCGTTACCGCTGGTGCTTGCGCTTTGCCCGTATACACCAATCGCAGCGCCGCTCGTTGCGTTGGCAAACCCGGTCACCCCTGCCCCACCGCTGCTGGCGTTGTTAACCCCGCTGACGCCGCTGCCATTCGGGCTAGCGCTAAGACCGTAGACCCCGTTCGTGTTGCCCTCTGTGGCAGTGGCGTTGCCAGTCACCCCGTTCCCGCTGCTACTGGCGGTCGTTCCCCCCACGCCGGACACATTGCCCGTCGTAGCTCCCTCGAAGCCGCTCACGCCTGCAGAGCCGTCGGTGGTGCTGGATGTTTCTCCGGTAACGCCGAACACCTGGCCCGTCGTTGCGGCCTCATTGCCGATCACGCCCGCCGCGAATTGCCCGGTGCTGACGTTGTACCCGATGACGCCGAACACCTGGCCCGTCGTTGCGGCTTCGAAGCCGCTCACCCCAGCGGCGTTTAGTCCGCTGCTGACCGTGTACCCGCTGACGCCAGCGACCTGCCCCGTGGTGGCGTACTCGGAGCCGTGCACGCCCGCAGAGTACTGTCCGGCGCTTGAGGTCGTGCCAGTGACGCCAAAGACCTGCCCCGTAGCAGCGTTTTCAAAGCCCGCTACTCCCGCACTCCCGCCAACTGGGCTTGCGCTCTGCCCGGACACGCCATTGGCGACACCGGAGGTACCGTTAGCCACACCCAGTACCCCCGTCCCCGTTGGACCGTCGGCATAACCTTGGACGCCAGACCCCGTCTCCGTATTGGCTTGGCCCGTAACCCCGGCGGCATTGCTGCCCTTGCTGGTGTTGCTAGCGAGACCATATAAGGCGGTGTTTGACTTTCCTGTGATCGTGCCTCGAACTGCTGCAAGCGTAGTGGAGTTGGCCGACAATCCGGCTCCCGTACCCTTCTGGGTTACTCCCACAATTTGGGTACCATTGGTTCCGGCAAAGTTTGTCGGACCATCGTTGTTAATCGGAGGCAAACTCGAACCGCTAGTGCTGTTAGAGCTAACTGTGGTGTTGCTCGCGTTTGGTGGGGTCGACGCAGTCTTGTTAACGAGCACGAAGTCCGAGATGCTTCTTCCTGAAAGCGTCTCTGCCTCGTGTGCTTTCAGGGCGTAGGGAACGCTGACCAGCAACACGCGCGCTTGTGCAGGCTGGCCTTGGATCTGAACTCCCAACCACTGGGCTTCCCCGGAGCTGAACAGTTCAAGCGGCACGCCTTCCGCGCTGGCCGAGCCCAGCATGGCGGTGTAATGTCCACTCGCATCACCTCGGACGTTCTGCGTTTCCACCCACAACGGGCTGCCGCCTTGCTGGTCTTCGTATAGTGAAAACGTGATGCCGACCACGCCAGTTATGGCCTTGTGTGTTTCGTCCTGCGCGACACCCGAGAATTTGATGAGCCGCGGCACTTGGATGGAAATCAGACTTGAGTTTGGGGCCGCTGTTTGGGCCGGAGCGGTGCAAACCAGCACTGACAGAAAACTGACGATCACGAAGCATGCTCGGATCTTCATTTGAATTCTCCTCCCTTCTTGAGTCGTCACTTCGATGCTGGGCAGACCAAGCGGCTCCCGTCGGCTATGGCGTAGTATTAATTTCCGTCCAGCGGTCTGAAAAGCCAAAGTTGAACTCCTCATCTTCCAACACTTATCCGTGCGCCTGTGCAGGTTAGTGGTGCATGCCTTCACCGCACAGCAATTGCTTCTGCGTGGTTACCGCAGCAGCAGGGTACTCCGCAGACGGTCCCGCCAGCAGAGGATCCGACGGTTTGCCAACAAGATTCGCGTCGAGAAACCCTGCGATGTAGTCTCGCACCGCCGCGATGGTTTTATCCGGCCCCATGGCACTGGTCCTGATCGCACCCCTTGCCAGCCATACAGCGTCGGTTGGCGTGATGTGCTCGGCGCCCTTTAGATTTACGGCGAATCTGGGTCCGCGTAGGTTACTCCACAACCTGCATTCATCCTTGCTCCATTGGTCACGCCCGGCCGCCAGAATCAGAATGGCTTTGTCTGTTCCAGGAACGGATTCGTCTGATAACACTCCGTCGAGAAGGACACCTGCGCGGAAGCGAGTTTCCTGCATGCCGGAGATTGTAGCCTCACCCCCCAGGGAATGACCCATAAGGGCGATGCGGGAGGTGTCCAGCTTACCCGCGAACAGGCCATCCACCTTAGCATTCAGGCGCCCCAGTTCGTTGACCACGAAATGCAGGTCCGCGAGCCGCACCGATAGGGCAAAAGCTAACGTCTGATCATCGAGTCGCCAGGTGTCGCCGAAGTGGCTGCCAACCAGTGATTTGACAAACCTTCCATCGGGAAACTCGACGGCGGTTGCCTCATAAGTGTGATCCACCGAGGCCACGACATAACCGCGACTGGCGAGGTCTTCAAATATGAATGTGTAGTCGGTGAAGGTACCCGTATAACCGTGCGTGAATACGACCACCGGATGGGCACCGTCTGTGACGGGAGCATTCCAGCAACTGTTTGTGCGGACATCAGGCAACGGGATTCCGACGAGCTCAGAGAAATAATTCCAAACTCTGGGCGAGGTATACTCCGCTGGGTCACAGCCCTGGTTGAGAGAAGCCGGGTACCAGAACCGCACCAGCAGTTCGCGTTTGGCGCCGTTGGCCAGAAAGGGATCATTGCGTGTGGAGTCAACCAGATTCATCACGCGCGTCCCGACACTTCGGGGCCCCGTGGGGCTGGGCACGGCTGAAATTGGGTACGCGGCTAAAGCGGACCGCACCGGTGCTCCGCTCAGTCCGTCCGTCTTACACTTATTATGAAATACAATACAGCCCGCCCCCGCCAAGCTCACCTGCTGTGGGCTGCCGCCACCGTCGTCGCGAACCGAGACGTCGGCACTGCGGGAGCCACGTTGAGTTGGCTGTAACGTCACCGTAATGGTGCATGACTTTCCCCCGTCCAGGTACTTGGGACAGTTGTTCATTTGAGAAAAGTCCTGGGGATCCGCCCCTGTGATTCCGATGTCAGTGATGTGCAGCTTCCTGTTCCCGACGTTGGTCAATCTCGTGTTCTGGGGCGAGCTCTTCTGCCCGACCTTCACCGTGCCAAGGTCCAGGCTGGCGGGATTGAGCTCGACAACGGTGCCAACGCCCTTCAGACGCACCGTCTGCGGGCTGTTTGGCGCGTTATCCGCGATCGACACAATCCCGGTTAGAGTCCCACGTTGCGTGGGCGTGAAGGTCACGTATATCGTGCAGCTTCCTCCGGACGGGAGGCGCGAACCGCAGTTGTTCGATTCGCTAAAGTCGCCGCTGGCGACGATGCTGGTGATATCCAGTTTCTCCGTGCCGTAGTTGCTCAGCGTGACAGGCCGTGCCGGGCTCGTCGTGCCCACAAGCTGCGTGGCGAAAGTCAGGCTCTTGGTTGATAAGGTAACGTTCGGTCCTGAAGTTACTCCGACACCGCTCAAGGGGACCGTCTGCGGGCTGCCTGCGGCGTCATCGGTGATCGTGACGGCGGCTGTTTGCGGACCAAGTTTAGTCGGATCGTAGGTCACTCTGATCGTGCAATGAGCCTTGGGCGGGAGACTGGAAGCGCAATCGTTCCGCTCGCTAAAATACGCAGCATCGATTCCTGTGATCGCTATGCTACTGATGTGTAACGTCGTGGTGCCGATGTTGGTGAGTACTAGCTTTTGCGCTGGACTTCTGCTTCCGACGATCTGGACGCCGAAATTTAGGCTCGGCGGCGAGAGAGAAACGGTTGCGTCCTCCAGTAGAATATCAACGGCGCCTGTGCCTGAGGGAAGATCGGCTGTCGCTAGATCTAGCCTGCCATCCCCGTTGAAGTCTCCCACCGCCACCCCGTAGGGATTGGACCCGGCTCCGTAATTCACCGACGTTTGAAACGTCCCGTCGCCGTTGCCCAAGAGTATGCTGACGTCGCTGTCAGCGTCGTTCGCCACGGCCAGATCCAGCTTGCCGTCACCATTGAAATCTCCTACTGCGACCGAGGAGGGGTATTGCCCGGTGGTGTAGTCTACATGTGCCTGAAATGTCCCGTCGCCCTTGCCCAGGAGCACGCTGACGTTTGCTGGGCTAGCGCCCACGTTTGCCACGGCCAGGTCCAGCTTGCCATCCCCGTTGAAGTCTGCCACCGCCACCGAGTAGGGATTGGACCCGGCTCCGTAGTCCACGGCGGTCTGGAACGACCCGTCGCCCTTGCCCAAGAGTATGCTGGCGTTGTTCGTACCGAAGTTCGCCACGGCCAGATCCAGCTTGCCGTCACCATTGAAATCTCCTACTGCGACCGAGGAGGGGTATTGCCCGGTGGCGTAGTCTACATGTGCCTGAAATGTCCCGTCGCCCTTGCCCAAGAGTATGCTGACGTTGTCGCTCCCGTCGTTGCTCACGGCCAAGTCTAGCTTGCCGTCACCATTAAAATCCCCCACCGCCACCGAGTCGGGCAGACTCCCGGCGCCGTAGTCCATGGGGGTTTGGAACGTGCCATCTCCGTTCCCCAACAGTATGCTAACGTTATCGCTTCCGTTGTTGCTCACCGCAAGGTCCAGTTTGCCGTCACCGTTAAAATCTCCCACCGCCACCGAGATGGGCCTGGATCCCGCACCATAATTGACGGCGGCCTGGAAGGTGCCGTCGCCGTTGCCCAAGAGCACGCTGACGTTGTTGCTGCGCAGATTCGCAACCGCCAGATCAAGCCTTCCGTCGCCGTTGAAGTCGCCTGTTGCGACTCCCGTAGGGCCAGAACCGGCACCAAAGGCTGTTGGTGCACCGAACGCTAAATTCACCGGGAGCGTAATCGGAAAGAAGATGTTGTTCGACTTGCCACCGCCCGGACCAGGATTGACCACGGTTACTGAAGTCGTTCTCGCCTTGGCGATATCCGAGGCCGGCACGATGGCCGTCAACTGCGAGCCTTTGACGAACGTGGTCGCGAGCGGGCGGCCGTTCCAGTTGACCACTGAGGCGGAAACGAAGCCCGTGCCATCGACGGTGAGCTGGAATCCTTTCCCGCCGGGGACAGCAGTGTCAGGAACCAACGGCTCGTTAATCAACGGCACGGGGTTCTGCGCCATCGCAACCCCACTCAGAGCCGTAAGCCCGATGAGAAGACAATATAAGGAGGCAAGGGCGGCGTGGTGCGAAAAGAGAAGCGTGAGCGGGCGAATTTTCCTGGTTGTTTTCATGGGTGCTCTCCTTAATGTTGTTTCTTGAAGTCGAGCTCTAAGCCCAACCCACGCTTTTCTTGCCCTCTGATTGGTTAACGCGACGTTTCTGCTGAAAAGTGGACACCGGTGCATAAGAATTGTGCGACCGAGTGAGAACCGGAGTAAAATTTATTGATTTTGCCTTGGGTTAGGGTCCAGGAGGCTAAATGGAACCCGCGCCTGCAGATGTAACAGCTTTACTCAACAAGTTGGCAGCCGGTGATCAAGACGCTGCCGCTCAACTCATCCCACTGGTTTATGAAGAGCTGCGTCATCTGGCAGCTCGCCGCCTCCGGCAAGAGCGTCCTGACCATACTCTGCAAGCGACCGCCCTGGTGCACGAAGTGTATGTGAAGCTCTCGGCGCAGAAAGATGCAAAATGGCAAAACCGGGCACAATTTTTCGGCGTGGCGTCTCAGGTGATGCGCCGAATCTTGGTTGACTACGCGCGCGGACAACAGAGAATCAGGCGTGGAGGTAAACAGCAGAAGGTCCCATTGGACGACGTCGTGCTTGTTTCGCCAGATCGTACCGAAGAGGTGCTGGGCGTGCATGAATCACTGTCGCGGTTGGAGAAGCTGGATGCGCGTCAAGCACGAGTCGTCGAATTGCGATACTTCGGCGGATTGACGGTTGAGGAAATTGCTGAAGTCGTCGGTGTCTCGACGAAGACAGTGATGCGCGAATTGAATGTAGCGAAGGCTTGGCTCTATGGAGAACTAAAGGAAGGCCATGCGAATGACTCGCCCCGACTGGAGCGAGATAAAGGAACTGTCTGAACCCCCCGCATAGATCCTCTAGCAGGCCTCGCGTCCGCCGAGCCGATGTCTCTTTTTCCGCGAAAACGTCGCGTTAGTTAGTGAATGACAAACGCGGCTTTCTCGCCGCACGTCAGGAGACTTTATGAAACCATATCCACAGTCCCGAAGGAGGGCCGACTCCGCATCAAGCCAACCTCAACGCCTACGCACGTCCGGCAGGGCTAGCGGGAGCAGCCTGCTACTTCTGGCTTTGTTTCTTGCCCTGGCTCCAACTGCCTCGGCCAGCAACACATGGTATGTCGATGGAGTGAACGGCAGTGACAACAACAACTGCAAGACACGCCCGCACGCCTGCAGGACCATCGGGCATGCCATCTCGCTAGCTCAATCGGGCGATTCCATCATGGTCGCCCCCGCGACCTATACAGAGAATCTAACGATTCGCTTTAACTTGAAGATTGTCGGTTCCGGTGCAAGCACAACAATTATTGATGGCGGGCGTGGCAGGGGTGTTAACGGGGTAGTCAAAGTTCGCAGCGGCGCCCATGTCAGTCTTTCCGGACTAACCATTCAACACGGTCGAGCCAACAATGGTGGCGGCATCGACAACGCGGGGACACTCACAATCAACGAGAGCACCATCAGCGGGAATACGTCCGCCGGGGGCGGTGGCATTTACAACTATGACGGGACATTGAAAATCAACAACAGCACCATCAGCGGGAATACAGCGTCCCGCTACATCTGCATTTTTAGACATTGCTTTTACGCTGGCGTCGGCGGTGGCATCTTTAACTCTGGCGGGACATCGACCATCAACAACAGCACCCTTTATGGCAATTACTCGGCTGGTGGTTTTAACCATGACGGGGGCGGTGGCATTTACAACTATGGCGGGACATTGAAAATCAACAACAGCACCCTCAGCGGAAACGGCTCACCCTTCGGCGGCGGCATCTGGAACCACGGCAGCCCGGTAACACTCCAGAACAGCATCGTCGCTAACAGCCCTTCTGGAGGAGACTGCTCCGGCCCGATGACCTCGAATGGCTACAACCTAAGCAGCGACAACACATGCAATTTCAACAGCACCGGCGATCTGAACAACACCGACCCCGTGCTCGGACAATTGGGATACTACGGCGGACCGACACAGACTTTGCCTCTGCTCTCTGGAAGCCCGGCGATTGATACGGGCAACCCGAGTGGCTGCGCCGATGGCCAGGGTCATCTGCTGAAGACCGATCAGCGCGGTAAGCCGCGTCCCGACAAGGAGGACACTGGCGGCTGCGACATGGGAGCGTATGAACGTCAGACGGATTAGAGATCAACTCGCAGAGCTGAAGTGATAGTGCGGCCGTGCGCGCTTAAGTACAGCCGACCACGCCAAAGGAAGAACCAACTAGGGAGAGGCTGTTTCTCGGCGGATACCATGCAGATGACTCCGGACAACTGGGACAGGGCAAAGAAGCTGTTTGCAGCCGCTCTGGAGTTGGCTCCGCCGCGACGGGCATCGTTTCTAGCCGAAAACTGTCGCGAACAGAGCCTGCGACAACAGGTTGAAAGGCTGCTGATCAACTATCAAGCCGCTGGTAGCTTTCTGGATATTCCCGTAGTGAATCCCAGCACCCCGGCGCCAAACGCCCCTCAAGAAATTCAAACAGAAGAGGCGCCGCGCCCACACCGGCAATCGGCGGCGCTTCTGACCACGGACACCACCGCGGAGGCGGAAGATCCCATGGTCGGCCGGCAGCTCGGAGCCTACAAAATTGTGAGGCGAATCGGACAAGGCGGTATGGGTGCAGTTTTTCTGGCAGTGCGCGCGGATGACGAATACCGCAAGCAGGTGGCCATCAAGCTTGTGCCGCCGGGATTGGATAGCGGCGAACTGCTGAGCCGGTTCCGCAATGAACGGCAGACCCTGGCTGGCCTTGACCATCCCAATATTGTCAAACTGCTCGACGGCGGCAGCACGCCTGAAGGAGTGCCCTTCCTGGTCATGGACTATGTGGAAGGCAGTTTGATAGATGAGTATTGCGATCAGCACAAACTCTCGATCGACGGACGTCTGCATCTGTTCTGCAAGGTGTGCGACGCCGTGCAATATGCGCACCAGGAATTGGTCATTCACCGTGACCTCAAACCTAGCAACATTCTCGTAACCGCTGATGGCATCCCCAAATTACTGGATTTCGGAATCGCGAAAGTCTTGAATCCCAATCCTTCTGCCCCGAGCTTGCTGCGCACCCACACTGGAACGCGATGTATGACTCCAGCCTATGCCAGCCCGGAGCAGATGCGCGGAAAGTCGGTTTCGCCAGCGACCGACGTCTACTCGCTGGGCGTTGTGCTTTACGAGCTGCTGACCGGACATCGACCCTACCGCCTGACGCAGCATACTCCGGCAGAAATCGAGCGGGCGATTTGCGAGCAGGAGCCCGAGACGCCGAGCACGGTCATTAGCCGGGTGGAAACAGATACGTCTTCCGACGGCAGGCCGATTACCACGACTCCTGAGTCAGTGAGCCAGACCCGGGAAGGTCAGCCGGATAAATTGCGTCGCCGGTTGCGAGGGGATCTGGACAACATTGTGCTGAAGGCGCTGCAGAAAGAGCCGCAGCGGCGGTATGACTCAGTGGCAGAATTCTCCCAGGACATCGGACGCCACCTGCAACACCTGCCGGTGAAGGCGCGCCGGAGCACACTCCGCTATCATGCCTCGAAATACGTTCAACGACACAAGGTTGAGGTCAGCGCGGCGGCGATGATTCTATTCACGGTAGCCACCGTCACTTTGCTTACCTTTAACGTGCTTGGTATCCGCTATCGAGTTTTGGGAGGCGTTGCCAACACGGGGAGCCAGTCCCTGATAGGAGCACCGCCGCTGAACCCGAAAGGCTGGATCGGAGGATTTAGCGGCAAACCAGCCACGCCCTGTGAGAATTTAGCTGAGCTCAAGCTGCCGAACACGACAATCGATTTGGCACAGGCAGCTCCCGCGGGAATTTTCACACTGTCTGGCACGAAGCTGATCCAGAGCTTGCCCGCCTTCTGTCGGGTGGAAGGCAGCATGGAGCCCACCGACGACTCGGAAATTCACTTCGCGGTTTGGATGCCGACCAACGGATGGAACGGGAGATTCCGCGGGGTCGGCAACTATGGTTTTGCCGGGAAGATCGAATTCGGGGACATGGCAGCGGCCCTTCGCGGCGGTTACGCCGCTGGTTCCACGGATACTGGCCATAGTGGGGAAAGTGAGGACTCGGAATGGGCATTGAATCACCCTGAAAAGGTTTCCGATTTCGGTTACAGAGCCATCCACGAGATGACCGTGCAGGCGAAAGCCATCGTTCGATCCTTCTATGGTCAGGCCCCCCGGTACTCGTATTTCCAAGGCAGTTCTGACGGTGGTCGCGAGGCGCTAATGGAAGCCCAGCGGTTTCCGGACGACTATGAAGGCATCCTCGCAGGAGCACCAGGAATGTCGTGGACGAATCTGTTCACTGCGGCGCTATACAATGTGTACCCCCGTTCGGCTACGTACATTCCCGCCAGCAAAATACCTGCGATCAGTGCCGCTGTAATGAGCGCTTGTGACGGGCTCGATGGCATCAACGACGGTATTATCAACGATCCGAGGCAGTGTCATTTCGATCCTTCGGCACTGCGTTGCCAGGGAGCCGAGTCTGATAGTTGCCTGACCTCGGCCCAGGTTTCTCAGCTTCGGAAGATCTATGGGGGATTGCGGAACTCGAAAGGACAGCAGCTTTTCCCCGGTTACATGCCAGGAGGCGAGGAAGGAGAAGACGGTTGGGCAGCCTGGATCAGCGGTTCGTCTCTAGGCCAAAGCGGGGCCAATATCTTCGGCCTGAACTTCTTCCGTAACATGGTTGTCGAGAATCCGGCTTGGGACTTCCGATCGGTAAGTCCCGAGCACGCGGCGCAGATGGCCGACCAGAAAACTGGACGAGCGATCAATCCTGCGGATCCGGATCTCCGACGGTTCAGAGCCCACGGCGGCAAGCTCGTCGTCTATCATGGCTGGAGCGATCCAGCCATTCCAGCCCTTAGTACCATAAACTACTACGACAGCGTGGCAGCCAACATGGGCTTGCAGGATACGGAAGGCTTTGTTCGTCTGTATGTGGCTCCGGGCATGCACCATGCCTTCCTCGGTCCAGGCCCTAACTTTTTCGGTCAAGTCGATCTTGCCAGCCTCGGGGGACCACCAGGTATCCCTACGCCAACCGATTCGCAGCATAACATCTCAAGTGCTCTAGTAGAGTGGGTGGAAAAGGGTGTCGCACCCGGTCCGATCATCGCAACAAAATACGTCAACGACTTAGATCCGTCGCAGGGCATCAAGATGACCCGCCCGCTTTGCCCCTATCCGCAGCTTGCCAAGTACAACGGCGCTGGAGATACGAACGACGCCACGAATTTCGTCTGCACCAACAATGAATGAGTACGCACCGGACAGGCGGAGAAGAAGCTGACCCAGCTGGAGACAGACACTTTACCGTGAATTCCAGACCGTCTGGCGTTTGCGAAGGCGAGGTTTTATTACAAGCTTTAAGCGAAAATTTCGTTCACCTTTTCCCGCACCTGCTGGCTCCGTGATGGCTTCAGATAGCGCATCGTGCTCTCCATGTCAGAGTGACCAAGCCAGTGCTGAACGGTTCGCAGATCGACTCCTGCCCAGAGACACCGCGTCGCGAATGTGGCTCTGAACTTGTGCAGCCAGAAGTTTTCGGGATCGAGATTCGCCCGCTCGGCAATAGCCTTCAGGCAATCGAGAAAATCGAGCTTCGGCCTGCAGCCACCTGTCGGAAACACCAAATTGCAGGTCTTATCTGCCTTCGCCTTCCATACCTTCAGTCCTTTTACGAGCTTGGTTGGAATGGGGATCTCACGTTCTTTGTAAGCCTTCGGGGTCCATCCACGGTCGGGTTTGTGACTGACTCGCACCATGCCGGCCGTCAGGTTCACATCGGACCAGTATGTGTGCATCGCTTCCTGCTCTCGCATGCCAGTCATCAAGAAAAACTCGAACCACAGCCGCTCCTGTTGGTCACAGGCCGCGAAGAGCGTGTCCAAGTCCTCCCGCTCGTACACCTCCGGCTCCTCTTCCACGAATCGCGGCCAATCATTCTTCCCCACCAAGCTGCGAATTCCGTTCGCCTTCAAGAAGGACATCACATTTGCGAACTTGTTCCAGCAGCTACGCGGCGCCTGCTCTTTGTCATCTCGCAGGAATGCGTGGAACTTGAGCAGATCGCGCCGATCAATATCTTCGAGATTCAGCTTGTGGCAGGACTCGACGAAGTAGGCCAGCGCCGTGCCGTAGGCCGCCAGCGTCTTTGGCTTCTTCGTGAGCTTGGTTTCGTCCAGGTAGTCTGCAACCGATGCTGCAATCGACCTGTGGCCGTCCTTGCCTTCCGGCACGATGGCTGCGCCATTGTTCACGGCATTCAACTCGGCTTCCTTGCGTAGCCGTCTTGCACTGGCGTCCGCTGCGTCCTTCCCAACTGACAGGCGCACTCGCCTGCCATTCTCACGCCATTCAAGATAGTAAGCACCTTCGGGGTGTCGTTCCTGTTCGCCGTTCACAATGACCAGATCGGGCTTGACGCGGCCATTCGCAGACAGAGCCACAGGGCAATAGCGTAGCCCCTTGCTGGTTTGGACTCGCTTGGTGAGGTTTACTTCCTTGCTCTGGGTGTTCGCCACGGATGACACCTCCGATTCAACTAGGAATCAGTGTAGGTATCACCGGATTGCAAGTGCTAGATAACTAAAGTAATGGCGGAGAGAGTGGGATTCGAACCCACGTTACCCTTTCGAGTAAACACGCTTTCCAAGCGTGCGCCTTCAGCCACTCGGCCATCTCTCCCGCGACAAATCTACTGCAAGATTGCGCTTTGCTGGGAAGTTATTGCAGGGACCTCCAACCGACGACCGAATGCCGCCATCGAGTCCTCTTCGATTTTATGGCCGCAGCCGCCAAAACAGCAAGGCCAGGACTCGGGAGCTCATCTGGAAGAATTGTCGTCCTGAGCAAGCGGAGTCTTCGCGAAAGCGAAGGCTCCCTACGAAGGATCTATGTACTTACCAGAAGCGGAACCATCGCAGAGGATTTGCCCTTCTCGTGATCTCTGTGGCTCTGTGATAAATTTAAGTTCTCTCCATGAAAGACATTTCTTCCTGGGCCCTGAACGTCGCCGCACAGCGCGGAGCTTCCTACGCCGACGCCCGTATCGCCGACGACCGCAGCCGCGCGCTCTCGACCAAGAACGGCAAGGTTGGTGGCGCTTCGGACTCCGAGTCGTCCGGCATCGGTATCCGCGTCATTGCCGACGGCGCCTGGGGATTTGCCGCATCTGACGATTTGAGCCGCGCCGCCGTTGAGGCCACAGCCGCCCGCGCCGTTGACATCGCCAAGGCGTCTTCGCGAGTGAAGCAACACGACATCCGGCTTGCTCCGGAAAAACCGGTCAGTGCGGAGTGGACCACCCCTTTCCAGATCGATCCTTTTACGACCTCGGTCGAGCAAAACATTGACCTGCTGCTGAAGATTGACTCCGAACTCCGCTCGGTTTCCGGAGTCACGCTGGCTGAAACCAACATGAATTTCCGCCGCGAGGAACAGTGGTTCGTTTCGTCCGAAGGCGCCAATATTCACCAGACGAAATACACCACGGGCGTTGGCTACGCCGCCTACGCCTTCGCTGGAAGCGAGATTCAGAAGCGCTCGTACCCTAATTCCTATGGCGGACAGTGGCAGAATAAAGGATATGAACTGATTGGCGAGCTGAAGCTGTTGGAGAACGCCCGCCGCGTAGGCGAAGAAGCAGTCGCGCTGCTCAAAGCGGAGCAATGTCCGGAGGGCGTGTTCGACATCATTCTCGACGGTTCGCAACTCGGATTGCAAATTCACGAATCCGTGGGCCATCCTATCGAACTCGACCGAGTGCTGGGCATGGAAGCGAATTTCGCCGGAACCTCCTTTCTAACTCTGGACAAACTCCGCACTCTGCGCTATGGCAGCGACTTGGTGAACGTTGTTGCCGACGCCCGTCAGGAGCACGGCCCGGGACTCGGAACCTTCGGGTTCGACGAAGAAGGAGTGCCCGCACAATGCACCCCAATCATCACCAATGGCTTGTTCACCGGATATCTGAGTTCGCGTGAAACTGCGCACACTATCGGCATGAATCGATCTGGAGGAACTCTGCGGGCCGAATGCTGGAACCGGCTACCAATCATTCGAATGACCAACATCAGTATTTTGCCCGGTGAGAAGCCGCTGACTCGCGAGCAACTCATCGCCGATACCAGTAACGGCGTTTACATGGAAACCAACAAGTCCTGGTCGATCGATGACAAGCGCTACAACTTCCAGTTCAGCTGCGAAATGGGATGGGAGATCAAGAACGGCAAGCGCACCCGCATGCTGAAAAATCCGTCCTACTCGGGAATCACGACGGAATTTTGGAACTCCATGGACGCGATTTGCTCCCGCGACGAATGGGTAGTGTGGGGCACCCCGCATTGTGGCAAAGGCCAGCCTCAGCAGGTAATGGGCACAGGGCATGGCGCAGCCCCGGCAAGGTTTCGCAATATTAAGGTGGGAAGTGCGTATAAAGGAACGTGAGAGAAGCATTTGGCACTTAGCAATTAGCCCTTAGCCCAGCGTCGTTGTTCCGATACAAGAAGTTGGAGCCAAATGCTAACTGCTAAATGCCAAGTGCTGATTTCTGATTGCTGAATGCTCGACAAAAACAAAGCCGCCGACATCTTCGAACGTATCAAAAAGCATTCGACCGCCGACGAAGTCGAAGTCCTCTTCTCCGGCGGAAAGAGCGCCCTCACTCGCTTCGCCAACAACATAATCCATCAGAATGTCGCTGAAGAGAACTACGTCGTTTCCGTGCGAACCGTATTCGGCGGGCGCACTGCCCGGTCAACGACGAACAAGCTTGACGACGAAAGCTTGAAACGAGTCGTGCAATCGTCGGAGAGGCTGGCACAAGTTCAACATCCCGATCCGGATCTATTGCCGGTACCGGACTCGGGTGGCGTGGGCGCCCGCGCCCGCGAAATCATACCCACTCGTCACTTCGCCGAAACCGCGGCCGTCACGCCCCAGCAACGTGCGGAAACAGTCAAGAAGATCGTTTCGATTGCCGACAAACATAAACTCACCACGGCCGGCATCGTCTCAACCTCGGAATCGGTCGAAGCTATTTTCAATTCTCGCGGCTTGACCGACTGGCACACCCAGACTTCCTCCGAAATCTCCATCACCATGCTGGCCCCCGATTCTTCCGGATGGCAGAAAGCCAACTCCCCCAACGTCGCGAATCTCGACGCTGTCGCCTTGGCAGAAACCGCGGCCCGCAAGGCATTCGAGTCTGCAAGCCCGCGCGAGATTCCCGCCGGGAAGTACACTGTCGTTCTCGAACCGGCCGCCGTACTCGACATCGTTGGCTTCATGTTCTTCGACTTCGGTGGGCTGTCGATTCTGGACCAGCGCTCCTTCCTGAACAACCGAGTCGGAGTCAAGCTCTTCGGCGAGAACATCAATATCTGGGACGACGTGGCCCACCCCCTGCAATCGGGCGTTCCATTCGATGGCGAAGGAGTCCGCCGTGAGAAAGTGCAACTGGTCGAAAACGGCGTCATCAAGCGCCTGGTGTATGCCCGCGCGACCGCCGAAAAGATGAAGCACTCGGAACACAAAGACAAGGTTGGTCCCATCGAGCCCACGGGACACGGCTTCCCGCTCCCCAACGAAATCGGCGAAGCCCCCATGAACATCGTAT
>DATHPO010000353.1:0-10516 GCA_035483835.1 Terriglobales bacterium | reverse complement strand
CACCCGTTTCGCGGTCTGGTTCTTCGCTTTACTTGCGATAGCAGCGCTGCCCATCCTCGGCGTTGCCGCATCGAGCGCCCGCGCCGGGAGCGCGGGTTCTGCCATCACGGTCCCAGGTTCGTGGGCGCTCGTTATTTTTTTGGTGTGGGCACTGATCGCCGGCGTAGCGCTCCTCAGGGTCGGCATCGGCCTCTGGCAGCTGGGAAAGCTGCGCCGCAGTTGCTCCGTAATTGATACCGCAACGCTCGACCCAGCACTGCGCGCAACCTTGCAAGCATTTCAACCCATCAGGCGCGTGACACTCTGCCAGTCTGATCGCTTGCGGGTACCGACTGCGATCGGTTTCCTGAAACCGGTGGTCGTAATTCCGACCTGGGCTCTGCACGAACTCTCAACCGCCGAACTGAACTCAATTCTGATCCACGAACTGGCTCACCTTCGCCGCTGGGATGATTGGACAAATCTCGCTCAGCAGGTTTTGAAGGCGCTCTTGTTCTTTCATCCCGCCGTCTGGTGGATCGAGAACAAACTCGCTTTAGAACGCGAGATGGCATGCGACGACGCCGTCCTGGCCGAAACCGCCAATCCCAAAGGCTACGCGCAATGCCTGATCTCGGTAGCCGAGAAGAGTTTCATGCGCCGCGGACTGGCGCTGGCCCAAGCCGCGGTCAATCGCGTGCGCCAGACGTCCCTGCGCGTGTCGCAAATTCTCGACGTGAATCGTCCCAGCGCGACCCATGTCTGGAAACCGGCTTTATATTCAGTAGCCGCGTTTTTCATCGCCTGCTTGGTTTCGTTATCGCACGCTCCCGAACTGGTAGCCTTCAAAGATCAGGCGCCAGACAGGATAGCGTCAGCGACCACGCCGGAAGCGACGTTAGCGTCCGCGACCGAACTAAACTCTTTCGCAAAACCGCCAGCGGTAATCCCGGCAACCTTCCACGTCAAGCCTGCGGAACCAATTGCTAAAAGAGCTGTGTGGGAACGCCCACAACAGCCGCAAAGCGGCGTAAGAATGCAGCCCACGGCGCAAGCCGTGGGTAGGAGTGTCAAAGCTGTGGAGCCCCAGCGGGGCGAAAGAACGGTTGCTACACGCACTGCTCAGCCCTTGGTGCGAGCGAGTTCTTCACCTGCCTATGACTCGGCTCGTGCTGCCGAAACAGCACCGAGACAAAATTCTGCGACGTTGTTAATCGCTCGCTCTGTTTCGCAGGACGAGTTTGTGCAGGCCGAGTCAACTATGCCAATCGAGCATAATTCTGCGCCGCAAGCCATCTTTGTAGTTATGCAGTACGACGAATCCGGCCCGACGGTTTGGACCATCTGCGTCTGGCGCGTGACCGTCGTCGATTCAACCCGCAACCAAATTCCCGCAAAGAAGATTTAAGAAAGGTTCAACCAAGAAGCACGCATGAGCTCGACCTGTAAAACTAAATAATTAGTTGCACCAAAGGAGAAGCAAAACCAATGAGTAACTGGAAAAACTGGAAAACATCGATCGGCCGCATCGCTCTATCCGCAGTTGCGATAGCAGCCCTCGCATCCCTCGTAACCTACGAAACCGCCAAGCCCCTGGCCGCGCGAGCCTCTTCGGTTGCCGCGGCTGCAGCCCCGCTCGACGACAACAGCGTCAGCGCGTTGCTCTCACTCGATCAGGCAATGGAAACTTTGGCCGCGCGAGTCACTCCCGCCATCGTAAACGTTGCCGTCACTTCAAAAAGCAAACCGGACATGGCCGAACAGCAGCAAATCCCGGATGACATGCAGCAATTCTTCGGTCCGGGCTTCGGTCAGTTCTTCGGCCCGCACGGCCGGCCGCAGCCGCAGATCGAGCACGGCATCGGCAGCGGAGTCATTATTTCGCCCGACGGATATATCGTTACCAATAACCACGTCATCGACGGCGCGGTCGATATTCGCGTCACCATGAGCAATCGCAAAACCATGAACGCCAAGCTGGTCGGCGCCGATCCCTTGACCGACCTCGCCGTGATCAAAGTCGACGGCGGGAGTCTGCCGAGCATCCCATGGGGCGACTCGACTGCGCTGCGCCCCGGGCAAACCGTATTGGCCTTCGGAAACCCTCTTGGCTTTCGCTTCACCGTAACCCGCGGAATTGTCAGCGCTCTCAACCGTCCCAACCCGTACTCGGATAACGCGCGCAAGCCCGGCGAATTCATTCAAACCGACGCAGCCATCAATCCCGGCAACTCCGGCGGCCCGCTCGTGAATGCGCACGGCGAAGTGATCGGCATCAATACCTTCCTGGTCTCTTCTACCGGAGCTTTTTCCGGAATGGGTTTCGCCATCCCCACGCAGATCGTGAAGCCCACCGTGGACACACTGATCCGCGATGGCAAAGTTACCCACGGCTACATGGGAATCGGCATCAGCGACGTCACTCCAGAGAACTCCAAGTTCTTTGATGTGAGCGACGCCAGCGGCGCGGTCGTGACCCAGGTCGAATCCGGTTCGCCCGCAGCCAAGGGCGGCTTGAAGGTCGGCGACGTGATCACCGAACTCGACGGCAAGAAAGTGAGCGATGCCGGCGAGCTTCAGGTCGAAGTTGGACAGAAAACTCCGGGCACGACCATCAAGCTGGAAGTAATTCGTGACGGCAAGAACGTAAATGTTCCAGTCACCCTGGAAGCGATGGGCAGCCGTGACAAGCAAGGCAACGAAGTCAGCGAGAACGATCACGGCAAAATGCACTGGGGCGTCGGTCTCCGCGACATCACTCCAGATATCCGCGAGCAACTCCAGGCTCCTAAAGATCTTCACGGAGCCGTGGTCGAGCAGGTCCAGCCAGGCAGCCCGGCCGACAACGCCGGTCTGCAGCGCGGCGACGTCATCGTGCAGGTCAACCGTCACGATGTCCAAACCGCGTCCGATGTTCAGCAGGCATTAGGAAGTGTTCCCAAAGGAAAAGACGCCCTGATCCTGGTCTGGTCGAACGGCGGCAACACCTTCCGCGTGCTGCACGCTCCGGAGGGTTCATAGGCTAGTCAAACAACAAACTAAACACTAGGGTGCCCCATTCCTAACGTCGTGCTCTTCGACGTTAGGGTGGGACCTTGGACTTCCACCTGAACGATCAACACATTCGCGAAGGCCACGAGTTCCTAGGCCGCGAAGACTCTGATTCTGCTAACCCCTTAAATCCAAACAATTCTCCCATCGAAACCGTGTCCGCACCGCTCACTGCGGATAACCGCAAACCAGCCCAAAAAGATTGCGCCTCCGCTCGTTCTCTGTTAGCCTTTTACGGACCGCGAAACGAACGCATTTTGTGTGGCCGTTGTGCGCCTGATCAACCCCCGCCAGACGTGAACGCCCAGATCGTTAAGGAGAAGAAGCTTGTCCAAGAATCGCCATTTGTTTACTTCCGAGTCCGTAACCGAAGGACATCCCGACAAAATCGCCGATCAGGTTTCCGACGCTATCCTCGATGCCTGCCTGAGCGATGACCCCACCAGCCGCGTAGCCTGCGAGACCTTAACCGCAACCGGCCTGGTCGTAATCGCCGGCGAAATCACCACCAAAGCCTACGTGGATTTCCAGAACCTGGTGCGCGGAACAATTTCCTCCATCGGCTACAACAACGCCCTCTACGGCTTCGACTCCAACACCTGCGCCGTAATCTCCAGCATCAACAAACAGTCCGGCGACATAGCCCTGGGCGTAGACACCGGCGGCGCCGGCGACCAGGGAATGATGTTTGGCTTCGCCTGTAATGAGACTGCGGAGCTTATGCCTGCGCCTATTTCTTTTGCGCACAAGCTTTGCATGCGGCTCTCGGAGGTTCGTAAGCATGGGAAGCTTCCTTATCTGCGGCCGGATGGGAAGTCGCAGGTTACCGTTGAATACGACGAGCATCACAAGCCAGTTCGCGTGGATGCGGTTGTGATTTCTACGCAGCACTCCGAGACGGTCGGCAACGACGAACTTCGCAGCGACATTCTCCGGCACGTGATTCAGGCTACGATTCCGGCTCACCTCCTCGACGAAGACACGAAGTATCACATCAATCCCACCGGACGTTTTGTCATTGGCGGGCCCATGGGCGATACCGGGTTGACCGGCCGCAAGATTATCGTCGACACCTACGGCGGCATGGGGCGGCACGGCGGCGGTGCTTTCAGCGGCAAGGATCCAACCAAGGTGGACCGCTCGGCTGCATACATGGCGCGGCACATCGCGAAGAACATTGTTGCGGCTGGTTTGGCGGATCGCTGCGAAGTTCAGCTGGCATACGCGATTGGCGTGGCCGATCCGGTGAGCGTGCTGGTGGATACATTCGGGACGGGCAAGGTGGAAACCCCGATTATTTCAGATCTGGTACGGGCTCATTTCAAGCTGACTCCCAAGGGAATCATTGAGTCGCTCAATCTGCGGCGGCCGATCTATTGCAAGACCGCAGCTTATGGACATTTCGGACGTAACGATCCCGACTTCACGTGGGAATTAACCGACAAGGCGGCGAAGCTGGCCGGCGATGCCGGTTTGCGACAGCCGGTTGCGGCGCACAAGTAGATTTTCGTTGTGTCCCACCCTTTCGCAAAGGACGCGAAAAGAGTGGGGCACCCGATTCCCCACTTCCCGGAAAGTGCGCGAGAAAATGGGGCACGCGGTATCTAAAATTTCCAAGGTTTAGAATCAAGAACAATTCAGCGCCACAGGAGAAGTATGTCGACCACACCAACGCAAGTGCATTCTGATATCAAGGGCATTGAGTTTGCCGATCTGGGTAAGAAACGCATCGAGTGGGCGAACCAGTCGATGAAAGTTCTGCAGATCATTCGCAAGGAATTCATCAAGAACCAGCCGCTGCAGGGCATTCGCATTTCGGCCTGCCTGCACGTCACCGCGGAGACGGCGAATCTGGCCATCACCCTTCGCGATGGCGGCGCCGACGTTGTGCTGTGCGCCTCGAACCCGCTTTCCACGCAAGACGATGTTGCTGCCAGCCTGGTGCGCGACCACGGCATTCCCGTCTTCGCCATCAAGGGCGAGGACAACGACACCTACTACAGCCATATTCTCGCGGCCATCGATCACAGGCCGCACATCACTATGGATGACGGCGCTGACCTCGTGACCATCCTGCACACCAAGCGGCAGGATGCGCTCGACGAAGTGATTGGCGGCACCGAAGAGACCACGACCGGCGTCATCCGGCTGCGAGCCATGGCCAAGGAAGGCGTGCTGCGCTTCCCCATCGTCGCGGTGAACGATGCCGACACCAAACACCTTTTCGACAATCGGTACGGAACCGGGCAGTCGACGATTGACGGCATTATCCGCGCCACGAACTTCCTGCTGGCGGGATCGAAGTTCGTGGTCGCCGGCTACGGCTGGTGCGGACGCGGGCTGGCCAGCCGCGCTCGCGGCAACGGCGCTGAGGTAATTATCACCGAAGTCGATCCCACGAAAGCTCTGGAAGCGGTGATGGACGGTTTCCGCGTAATGTCGATGACCGAAGCGGCCAAGATCGGCGACGTGTTCTGCACGGTTACCGGCAACAAGAGCGTCCTCACCAAGGACCACTTCGAGTTGATGAAAGACGGGGCCATCATTTCAAACTCCGGACACTTCAATGTCGAGATCGACATCCCCGCATTGGAGAAACTGTCTTCGTCGAAACGCACTACCCGCAATTCCGTCGAAGAATACTCGTTGAAAGACGGACGCAAGATCAACCTCCTGGGCGAAGGCCGCCTGATCAATCTGGCTGCGGCAGAAGGGCATCCCGCATCCGTGATGGACATGAGCTTTGCTGACCAGGCGCTCTCGGTCGATTACATGGTGAAGAACCACAAGTCGCTCGAGAAGAGAGTTTATCGTGTGCCCGATGACCTGGATAAGCGAGTAGCCAAGTTGAAGCTCGAGTCCATGGGAATCAAGATCGACAAGCTGACGCCGGAGCAGGAAGAGTATCTGGCGGGTTGGAGCGAAGGGACGTAGCATTAGGTCGTTGGTCTTTGGTCGTTCGCGGGGCGGCGCAAGCCGCCCCGTTTGCTTTTTCCGGCGCTGTCATCCTGAGGAAGCGCAGGCCTTCGCTTTGCGAAGGCCGGCCGACGAAGGATCCATGTATTTTCTTGGCGATGGCGCTGGTCTCGCACCTGGCCTTGATCTTCCACTTTCCGCTGTGCCACTCTCCACTTAGTCAATGCCCTCGTGCATTCGACAAAAATTGGCGGCATCGCCCGCTCAAACAAATAAGGAGATTCTTGCTATGGGCAAGCAGGTCCATCGCATCACCGCACACGAAGGTCGTAAAGTTTCCCACCCGATTTTCAACCGAATAGAAAAATATTGGCTGACCATCAAAGCTGCAGACTTCCCATCCGGCATTAGCACCGCTGCCAATGCTCGAGAGCCTGTTGGCCTGAATGGGCTCGTCTACCGAGACGTCCGTGAAAGTCTTGAAGGGAAGGGTGCGAAGCCTGGAAGTTTCGACTTAATGAACAAGGGCATCACTATTCTGGCGCTGAGCGCCCGTCTTGTAGACAAAGACGAACAAATCTACGAAATAGTTGTTGACAGCGACGAGGGCGGGATCGTGGACGGGGCTCATACTGCCAAGATAATCGAGCAGTGCAACGCAGAAAAAAGTACGCACCAGGATCAGTACGTCGAGGTTTACATCAGAACCGGCGTTGAAGATGACCTGATCACCGATATTGCTCGGGGCTTGAATACTGGGATGCAGGTCGCTCCTAAGTCGATCTACAACATCGACGGAGTTTTCGAGTGGCTAAAAAAAGAGGTCGCAGGTAAATCATACGAGAATCTGGTGGCTTGGCGTGAATCGGACAACACGGCCTACGACGTTCGTGACCTGATTAGCATTCTGGAGCTCTTCAATATTTTTGATTTCCCGAATGACAAAGGCAAGCATCCGATTTCAGCCTACGAGAAGTGGAGTATTCCACTGAAGAAGTTCGCTGACGACTTCGAAGAAAACCGCAACAAGCTTAAGCACAGCAAGTACTACCGACTTCGTCCTTTGCTGCATGAGGCGCTGATGCTCTATGACCACATACGCCACGACTTTCGCGATATTCACAATGAGTCCGGTGGAAGCGCGGGAAAGATGAATATTGTCGAAGAAGCGATGGGCAATCGCATGTTGGAATTTCCGTTCGGACAGCTAGTTCCCAGCAAGTATTGCCTGACGAAGGGTGCGGCCTACCCAATGGTTGCCGCTTTCCGAAACATGGTTGAGGAGGATGGGACTGGAAATGCCCAGTGGCGAGGTGGCTTCAGATCTGTGCTCCGGTTGTGGAAAGAGGCGGGGTCAGAGCTTGTCGAGGAGACATACAATGCCACAAAGGAAATCGGACGTACGCCCGACCATCTCGGCAAGAACCGAAAGCACTGGGACAATCTGCACATGAAGCTACAGTTGCGTTTGTTGCGCGCCCAACTGGAGGCGCAACGGGTAAGAAGGAACTGAACGAGCCCTGGGGACCTTTGTTCCGCCACGAGAGTACAGAGATCCTTCGTTGACAGGCCTTCGCTTTGCGAAGGCCTGCGCTTCCTCAGGATGACTGGGAGTGAGTTGTGTTTGATGGGCGAGCGGGTGGGTTAGTCCGAACATTCCCGCTGTCATCCTGAGCGTTTAGCGAAGGATCTATGCACTTTCCGGCTCATATTGATGCCGCACGAACCACGCCTCGCTCAGGTCTTTCCACTCTGGATTCATGGACACGATCACAGCGATTTTCTTAGCGCGCAATAATCCCTTGATCTGCTTCTCGCGAGCAATCGCAGCATGGATGTCTCCGAAGCGTTCAAAGTAAACCAGTCGGTCGATCTTGTAGCGCGCGGCGAATTCACCCTTGATGCCTTGCTTGTGTTCGAGCACACGTTTTTCCAGATTCCCAGTCACACCCGTGTAAAGCGTTTTCGAGCGATTCGTCATTATGTAAACGTAATAGACGCTTGGCGCGGAGTACATAGATCCTTCGTCGGCAGGCCTTCGCGTTGCGAAGGCCTGCACTTTCTCAGGATGACAGCGGGTTAGGAGTTGTGTCTGTGACGCCCAACCACAGGAGGGAACACGAGCGTCGACGCTCGCGCGTACATTCCCGAAGTGGGACTGGGGGGATGTTTTTCTTTCGTCGGGACGCTTTTTCTTGGTTGGGGTGTGTCATATTAAAATCGAGTCGAAGAAAATGAACGCGGCCTTTCCGGGCCGCGTTTTTAGTTGGAGATGATTTCTTGGCACGGGAAAGGGTTGGGTAGCGATCGCGAATAGCTTATGAAAAATAACGGAATGAAGATCAATCATCCCAAGTTGCGGGGGGAATGGGCGGAGATGTGTTTTATGACACGGGCGGCGGAACATGGGTTGTGCGTGACGCGGCCTTGGGGCGAGATGTCGCGGTATGACTTTGCGGTGGAGTATAAGGGGCATTTTGTGCGGGTCCAGGTGAAGTCCACGATGTTTCTGGATCGCGGAGGGTACGTGGTCACGGTACGCGGGTGGAAGGGGAAGTACACCGGTGATCCGTTTGATTTTGTGGCGGCGTATCTGATCCCGCTGGATATTTGGTACATCCTGCCGGGGGATAGTTTCAAGATGCGAGGAAGCGTTGGGCTGTATCCGAAATTGAAGAAGTCAAAATACGGGATATACAAGGAGGCTTGGCATTTGCTGCGAGGCGAGGCGGAGACGGTGGATATTGAGGCTTGCGCGGAAGAGATTGGCGGTCCTGAGGGGCTGAGGCCGGAATTTTCGCTGGTCTGATCGGCACAGCTTCCGAGGACGAGGTGGTGGTGCAGAGATCCTCGTCGGCAGGCCTTCGCTTTGCGAAGGTCTGCGCTTGCTCAGGATGAGGGCGGCTTGAAGAGCACGAGCGAGGGGCGCTCGCGCCTACATTAGGCGCGTGTCTAATTAGGAGAGGTTTTCTGGCGTGTCCGGGATTGGGGTTGCGATTGTTGCTCCGGCACCGTTGTGGGGTGAGGGTTCGGGGACGGTCGGCTTGGGTGGGGCATCCTTTACTGGAGGTTCCTTGACAGCGCCGTCGAGGATGCGGCTGTTCAGGCAATAGAGCGCCAGCTCCAGGCGATCGGCGACGCCCAGCTTGTCGTAGACTTTGCGAAGATAATTCTTAACCACCTGTTCGGTGGTTCCGACGCGCAGGGCAATTTCCTTGTTCTTCATGCCCTGAGTCACGCAGGAAACGATGAGGGTCTCTTTGGGGGTTAGCTGCACCTTGGGTCTGGGGGCTCCGGCGCGCGAGCCCTGGGTGCGATAGGCTTCGAGCACCCACTGGGTGGCGCGGCCGTCTAACCATGGCTCACCCTTTGATACCTTGCGCAGGCAGTCGACCAGCAATTCGGGCTCGACCTCGCGCGAGACGATGGCATGCACGCCACGGCGAAACAGCTCGAGAGTAAGATCCTGGTCAGGTTCCGTTGTAATGACGACCAGCCTCAGGAGCGGGTTCTGGCGCAGGAGGTCGGCGACCGCTTCGATGGGATTGGAGGCGATGGCGGCTTCGAAAAGCAGGACATCGGCGCTGAACTTTTTGGCCGCGGTTAAAGTCTGGGCCAGGGTTTCGGCCTGCCCGACGACGCGAACGTCGTCCTCCAGAGCAAAAATCTTGCGCAGTCCAGCGCGAAAGATGGCCTGCGTGTCAGCTACGATCACGCGGATGAACTGGCCGTTGCCGTCACCCTCGTGCTGCTGTTCGACGTCGACTCTCGCGGTAGCTGGAGTGCTTGCCATCAGTCTCCTCGCCGGTCGAAACGATACTCATCGATGACCACGCCTACGCCGCGTCGGCCACTGTCTTCAAAACTGCGAACTACCCGGCCGCGGCAATCGAGGCGCACATCGGCCTCTGCTCCCACCACGTCGGCGGGCAGCGAAATAGTGAAGTCTACCATCGAGCCGACCGGCATTTCGGAATCAACCATCTGAAACAGAACGCCATTGGCGGAGATGTTCTGGGTTTCAGTATGACTCTCGCCTGTCTTCGATTTTACAGAAATCGGCAGCTTGATCGGGAAACGCATCGCGCTCTGCACCTCGGGATAGCGAGCGCGGCCGGCCTTGGGATCGGCGGTGTCTTCTTTGGCGGACGCCTGCGCCTTCGGCGGGGCGTCTTTTTCTTCCGGGGACCGATCCGAGTCCTCGTTCTTCGCGAATGGGCCAATGTTATGCATTACGAGCGAAGACTACACCCCGGAACCAGACGTGCAAAGTTACCGAAGTCATGGAACTGTTAGAGCTAAATTCTTGCGGGTCATGAACTTGCGGGGGAGTTGGAGGGATGTGATATGCGTCACCTTGCGTTGTAAGGTCGAGCAGTTAGCATTCAGCAGTCAGCATTCAGTCAGGGACGTGGACGATGAAGGACTTTAGAGATCTGCTGGTTTGGCAAAAGGCTCATTCGTTGACGCTGGCTTCTTACCGAGTTACCGATGCATTTCCGAAGGCCGAGACGTATGGATTAACCATCCAGATACGCAGGTGTGCAGCGTCGGTTGCGGCCAATATTGC
>DATHPO010000352.1:0-29573 GCA_035483835.1 Terriglobales bacterium | reverse complement strand
GGCCGACAAGGGAACGCTCTTCCTGGATGAAATCGGCGAGCTTCCATCTCATATTCAAGTAAAGCTGCTGCGCGTGCTGGACGGAGCTGCGTATTACCGTTTGGGCGGGCATCGCAAGATCACGGTGGATGTGCGGATCGTCGCGGCCACAAACCAGGATCTGGAAACAGCCGTGCGCGAAGGCCGCTTTCGCAAGGATCTTTTTCATCGCCTGAGCCAGTTTGAGCTGCGGGTTCCACCGTTGCGCGAGCGGCCGGAAGATGTGGTTGCGCTGGCAGAACATTTCCTGCGTTTGAAGTCGTCTGAAACGCACTTCACTGCAGAGGCTTTGCGCACGCTTCAGTCGCACTCCTGGCCGGGCAATGTTCGTGAGCTTCGGAACATCGTTGCCAAAGTCGCGATGGCGGCAAACGGTACGGAAATCGGCGCGAATGACGTGCTGGCTGAACTTTCCGCGGAACAGCAAAAGACCGCGATCCCCGTGCCTTCCGGGGATCTCCAGGATATGGAGAGACAGATGGTGTTGAAGGCACTTGAAAATACCGGAGGCCACCGGGCAAAGGCAGCGGAGCAACTGGGAATCTCGCGCAGAACTTTGAGCCGGAAGCTGGGCGAATACAAGATCTCAGCGGCGCCCAGCGACAAGAGCCGGGCTTTGGGCGCTCTCAGCCTGAAGCAAAAGAAGTTTTTTCGCGCGAAGGTAAAGCTTCCTGTTGTGCTGAGGAATAGCCAGGGGCAGGAGACTCTGGTCACAGCGGTTAATTTGAGCGTGGGTGGCATGGGCTTGGAAGGGCTGCCAGATCCGCGGCGGTCGGAGGGGTTGATGGACATCAGCTTTGTCCTACCGGAGAGTCAGACCCGGATCGAGGCAAAGGTGCAGGTGGTCTGGGCGGATTTGGAAGGCCGCGCGGGGGCGACATTCGTGGTCATCGAACCGGCGGTCTACAAAGAGTTGCAGGAGTGGACTAATCAGCGGATGAAAGAAGAAGGTTGGGAACTGCCTTTGTAAAAAAAGTGACGTCTCAAGTGAGAATAACCTCTCGATCCCCGCTACTCTGAAGCCCGACAATTGTGTATTGAAAATCTTCCCAGCGCTGCTTTGGTCCCGCCTCGGGGGCGTCCGGAGATACGTGCTGGCGACTGGGACAGACTGGCTCACGCTTGGGCTTGGGGACAATTTGGCCCGGCGTGGGGCTGACTCGATTTGCCTAAGTCCTTGCCGGACAACCTTTCACCCTTACCTCCCCGTGGTCAGGGGCGTGCAGCAATGACTCGGACGCCCGAGCTATTTGAGCGTGAGGAGCTGTGAAGGTTTATGGCGGAAGTTACCAAGGTCACTTCGAAAGTTCGTCACCTGGCGTTCTGGTGCGTGATCCTGGGTGCTGCCTTCGCCTTTGCCGCGCCGCGGAAAATTTCCAAAGATCTGCAGAAGCAATCCTCGCAGCCGTGGGTGAACGTGATTGTGCAGTACCGGGTTCCGCCCAGTCAGAAGCATTTCGCCAAGGTTGCTGCCAAGGGCGGCATGCTCCAACAGAACCTGCCCTTGATCAACGGCGCCGCTTTTATGGTAAGAGGCAGTTCTCTGAGTGCGCTGGCCAAGGATTCCAACGTGGCGTACATTTCGCTCGACCGTAGGGTTTGGGCAACGGCAACCGTTACCGACCTCTACGACCAGGCGGTGCTGGCTCCGTACGCGTGGTCGAGGAACTTTAGTGGAAGTGGGATCGGGGTCGCGGTCATCGATAGCGGAATCACAGCGGGCCGGGATTTCACGCTTGCGAACGGTACGGGGTCGCGCATTGTGTACAACCAGAATTTTGCCAGTGGCCCGAATACTGCTGCTGATCTATACGGACACGGCACGCACGTTGCCGGCATCCTGGCGGGCAATGGCATGAACTCGCGGGGCGCAAACTTTCGCAAGACATTCATGGGGATTGCGGACAATGCGAGCCTGATCAATCTGCGAGTTCTTGATCAGAACGGAACGGGCCGGGATAGTGCCGTGATCGCGGCGATTGAGAAGGCGCTCATTCTGAAGAACCGGTACAACATCCGCGTCATCAATCTCTCGCTTGGACGAGCGGTTTACGAAAGCTACAAGCTTGATCCGCTTTGTCAGGCGGTCGAGGCGGCGTGGAAAGCGGGGATTGTCGTGGTGGTCGCGGCCGGTAACGAAGGGCGCAACGATTCGGCTCACACGGACGGGTACGGAACCATCGCAGCGCCGGGGAACGATCCTTATGCCATCACGGTGGGCGCCATGAAACCGATGGGGACTTCGACGCGCGCCGACGATCTGATTGCCAGTTACAGCTCAAAGGGACCGACCTTGCTCGACCACATTGTGAAGCCAGATATTGTTGCGCCAGGCAACCTGATGATTTCCGTGCTGGCCTCTTCAAGCGCGACTTTGGTGAAGGCCTCGCCTAAGAACGTCGTTGCGCTGAGTTCCTATACCGCCAACGGTAAGGGTACTGCTTCTTACTTCACGCTGAGCGGCACCAGCATGGCCACGCCGGTTGTGAGCGGAGCCGTCGCGCTGCTGCTTCAGAAAAATGGATCGCTGACGCCGGACCAGGTGAAGGCGCGATTGATGAAGAGCGCGTACAAAACCTTCCCGCGATCGAGCACTGCAAAAGATCCGACCACGGGCAAGAGCTACAACAGCCAATACGATATTTTCACCATCGGCGCGGGATATCTGGACATCCAGGCAGCGTTGTCGAGCACGGATCTGGCGCCAGCGACTTATGGGATTGCGAAGTCCCCCGCCGCGGCACGCGATAGGAGTGGAAACATCTACCTGGTGACCGGCTCTTCAGTGCTCTGGGGTCGCTCGATCATGTGGGGAACTTCCGTGGTCTGGGGCACGTCGGTGCTGTGGGGAACGAGCACGAAGGGCGAGTCGGTCCTCTGGGGATCTTCGGCTCCATGGGGCTCGAGTGGTGACAATGGCTACAGTGTGTTGTGGGGAACGTCGGTGGTCTGGGGTACATCGAACGAAAACGAGAACGAAGCTATTCCGATCGAGCTTGAAGGGGAAAAGTAGAAGTTTGCGTTCCTTCGGTTGAGATCTTTCACCAATCCCGATTTCGTTCATGCGCGTTACTTAAGTTTGTGACTTTCACCGCAAGTGATTGCCCTCGCGCAAGTTAGCTGATATCTCTACATTCAACCCAGTTTGAAATCCCCGCCCGGGGAAGTGGTGCGCAGAAGGGTTTGGCCCAGCCCACGATCATTTGGAAATTGCCCGCTGAGGATATTTACACGCGATCCGCATTGCCAAAACTCGCTGCCAAGATTCTGGTCACCGTGCTGATTGGCGGTTTTCTCGGCGCGACCCTGGTTCGACTCGCGCCCGGCTTTGGCGTGGACGAAGAGGAGTTGGATGCGCGACTCAGCGACCGTAGTATCCAGGCCCTGCGAGAAACCAGAGATAACGAACCCAATCTTTTCGTTTTCTATTTTCGTTATTTGAACCGGTTGGTGCATGGCGACTTGGGAACTTCGCGAACTTTGCAGCGGCCGGTGCTGCAACTGGTCGCTGAACGCTTGCCCGAGACATTGAAGTCGGTGGCTCTGGGCCTTGCTCTAGGCTGGAGCACCGGTTTCCTGCTGGCAGTCGCAATCGTGATGTCGAGGGCCTGGCTTCTCGATCTGCTGGGCGGTTTGTTGGTAGGAGTATTGCTTTGCCTGCCGGCGGCCGTGCTCGCTTTGTTGTTTGTGTTGGCGCAAGCGCCCGCGCGCTTATTGCTGGGTTTGGTGGTCTTCCCGAAAATCTTTCGCTATTCGCGGAACTTGCTGGCACGGAGTTCAGCGTTGCCACACGTCCTGACTGCTAGAGCCAAAGGCTTGGGCAACGTGCGTGTGCTGGTTTGGCACGTCCTGCCAACGGCCGCGCCGCAGCTTCTGGCCTTGCTTGGAGTCACGGTCAGCGTCGCGTTTACTGCTGCCATCCCCATGGAGGCCTTGTGTGACATCCCCGGGATCGGCCAACTCGCCTGGAAAGCTGCGCTGGGGCGCGACGTCGCTTTGTTGGTCAATCTAACCATGGTCGTGACCTTGGTGACGCTCATCGCGAATTCTGCTTCCGACATGATGGGCAAAACCTTTCGCGCGAGTGAAGCATGAAGTGGGTACGCACAACGGCGATCGTTTTTCTGCTGGGAATTTCCGCCGCATGTCTGCTGGCGAACCTTATAGCGCCGGCGTCATACGCGCACCAATTCCGGGAGGAGCCTGACGCTTCGCCTTCGCGGCAACATCTGTTGGGTACTGACGACTTGGGCCGGGACCGCTTTTCGCGTCTGCTGTATGGAACCCGCGTGTCGCTGCTGCTGGCGCCAGCGGCCGCCTTGCTCTCAAGCGGGTTAGCGGCTTTCGTTGGCGGCATCGCGGGATTTGCGGGCGGCCGCGTGGAGCGGTTTGTCATGGCGGGCACGGATCTTTTCCTTTCCCTGCCCTGGCTCTTCTTGCTGATTACCGTGCGCGCGCTCTTGCCTCTGAACGTGTCTCCGATTGTTTCCGTGTTGATCACATTTGCGATGCTCGGATGCCTGGGCTGGGCGGGCGCGGCCCGCATCATTTGCGCCGACGCTCGGGCGCTATCGCAATCGGATTTCATCCTACTGGCGCGGGCTTCGGGCAGCACCGGCTTTCGGCTGTTGAGGCGTCATCTTGTGCCGAACCTGAAGCCCGTGCTTTATGCACAATTCTGGATTTCGGTTCCGGTTTTTATTTTGACCGAAGCCAATTTAGGGATTCTGGGCCTGGGAGTCGCAGAGCCACTGCCTTCATGGGGCAGTCTTCTGCGTGAACTGGAAGGATTTTCGAGTGTCTCTGGCCAAACCTGGCAGTTGGTTCCACTCATTTTGTTCATCTTGGTGGTGAGCAGCTTTCATCTTGTCCTGACTAAAGAGGAGTTGCCGGTATGAAAAAGGCTTTAGCAACTTTTGTTCTTTTGACGCTGATCGCACTCGGTTCCAATCGCCTGTTAGCGCAGTCTGGTGGCGAGTTACATTTCTGCTTGCGGTCAGAGCCCAAGACACTGAACCCGTTGCTCGCCGCGGATGATGCCTCTGAAACTATTCGTTATCTCACTGGTGGGGTGCTGGTTCGCGTGAACCGGCTCACGCAGGAACTCGAGCCCGAGCTCGCTACCTCGTGGAAGTTGACGAACGGGGGAAAGACAATCACCTTCCAGCTGCGCGACGGACTGCGCTTCTCCGATGGAACTCCTTTTTCGGCGGACGACGTGGCTTACACCATGCAACAACTCATGGATCCCGCCTTGCACTCGCCGACCGGGGATGCGTTCCGTTCGTCGGACGGGAAAGTCGAAACTGAAGTTTTGCCCAAGAACCATGTCCGCATCACCTTCCCGGCGCCGATCGCAGGCCTTGACCGGCTGTTTGATCAAGTGGCGATTATGTCTGCCAAGTCTCCGCAAAAAGAGCTGGCAGTGTTGGGGCCGTACTTCGTCGGCGAGAACAAAGCGGGGTCGTATTTGATCCTGAAGCGGAATCCAAACTATTGGGAAAAGGATCCTGCTGGCCGCCCGCTGCCTTACATCGAATCGGTGCGGCTCGACATTCAGCAAAATCGAGATATCGAGATGCTGCGCCTGACGCGCGGAGAAATTCATTTCATCAACTCGCTCGATGCCGAATATTTCGACAAAGTAGTTGCTCAGGATCCTGCGATGGCGCATGATGCCGGCGCGTCGCTGGACTCAGAGGAGATGTGGTTCAATCAAGTCGCCAGTTCTCCGCTACCGTCTTACAAAAAAGCCTGGTTCACTTCAACGAATTTCCGGCGAGCGATCTCGGAATCCATCAACCGCGAAGACCTAGCCCGGATCGTGTTCCGCGGACACGCGCGTCCGGCGGTCGGTCCGGTTTCTCCCGCCAACAAGTTCTGGTTCAACGCCAAACTGCAAGCGCATCCCTTTGACCAGAAATCCGCGCTGCAACGTCTGAGCCAGGATGGATTCCATCTTCAAGACGGCGTCCTGAAAGATCGCGATGGACACGCGGTCGAGTTCTCCGTCATCACTAATGCCGGGAATAAGTATCGCGAACGCATGGCGACCATGATCCAGCAGGATCTGTCGGGCATCGGAATCAAATTGAATGTTGTGACTCTGGATTTCCCCTCGCTTATTGAGCGCATCACTCACAGTTTCGACTACGAGGGTTGCCTGCTCGGGTTGGTGAACGACGAACTCGATCCTAATGCGCAAATGACCGTGTGGCTCAGCTCCGCGGATAGCCACCAGTGGAATCCAAGCCAGAAGACGCCAGCGACAGCGTGGGAAACGGAGATCGACAAGTTGATGCGCGCGCAAGCTTCCACGTTGGACCCGAAGAAGCGTAAGGCAGATTTCGACAAGGTTCAGGAGATTGCTTGGCAGCAGGAGCCGTTCATTTACCTGGTCAACAAGAACGCGCTGTCGGCGGTCTCGCCGGCGGTACACAATGCGCATCCGGTGGTGCTGCGGCCGCAGGTTTACTGGAACATCGATCAGCTTTCACTCACCAGTGAGGTCGCCAGGAATCGCTGATGGACGCGCAGCCGCTGCTGTCACTGCGACTCTCGGTCGATTACCCTGGCAAATCTGGGGTGTTGCGCAACCTTTCGCTGGACATCGGCAAGCAGGAAATCCTTGGGCTAGTTGGGCAAAGTGGATGCGGTAAGAGCACGCTGGCTTTGGCAATTCTGAGACTTCTCTATTTGAAGCGAAGCCAAGCTCGAGGTTCGATTCACTTCAATGGCCGCGACCTGATGGCTTTGAGTGAGCGAGAAATTCGATCGCTTCGGGGCAAAGAAATTGGCCTTATCCTGCAGAGTCCCATGTCCTCGCTGAACCCGGCGCTGCGTATCGGTACGCAACTGGAAGAAGCCTGGAAAGTCCACCGGCATGGCTCGCGAGAAGAATCTCACGCGGCTCTGCGTGAGGCTTTGGAGAATGTCAGCCTGCCTGGAGAGCCAGATTTCCTACGACGGTATCCATCGCAGTTGAGTGTGGGTCAGGCGCAGCGGGTTTTGATTGCGATGGCTGTCTTGCATCGTCCGGCGTTGCTGATTGCCGATGAGCCGACCAGCGCTCTTGATCTGATCACGCAAGCTGAGATTCTGCAGTTATTTGCCACGCTGAGCGCCAAGTTCGGGATCAGCATTCTTTATATTTCTCACGACCTGCTGTCGGTCGCGACCATCGCAAATCGCGTTGCGGTGATGCATCAAGGGGAAATCGTCGAGTGCCGCAGAACAGGCGAGTTGTTTCAAGATCCGGAACATCCATACACTCGTCAACTGATTCGGGCTCTTCCCGTGGTTCCGCGCCTTACGGCAAGCGCGGCTGTTCGCTGAGCTGGTCGGTTTCCTTTGTGTACCTTCGTGTCCTCTGTGGTTATTGGTTTGTGCAGAAAGAGCAGTAACCACAAAGGACACGAAGGTACACAAAGGAAAACCAGTCGCGTCACTTGCCGGCTTTTACGGGCGTCGCTATAGGTGCTGCAATTTCGACCGAGTCCAGCGTGCTCCAACTGGCCTTCCCGTCTACCAGCTCCAGGCGCTCCATCGTGATTTTCATTTTGCCACGATCCACCTCAACCAGCAGGTAGTGGTAGTTCACGGCCTTGCCAAACAAGGGATCTCCGGGCTGCCGCGTGATGAGGTACGGATGCGCTCCTCCGCCGCCGGTGACGAAATATGTGACCCCGCCATGCTCGTGCCTCTCATAGTTGTGAACGTGTCCGGCAATGACGACAAAACGCGCCCGGGTAAGGGGCTGCCGCTCCTCCAGCATTTTGGCCAGCGCCTGCTCGGGAGTCCGCGCCGAGTGCCCACCGCCGACAGTCTGATCTGTGGAATCGGTGTAGGGCGGGTGGTGGAGAACGAGGCAGACGAAGTCGATATCAGCCGTCAACCCATCCAGTTTGTGAGCCAGCCATTCACCTTGGGGTCCCGAAGTCTCATCGAGTGAGCTGTCGAGCACGAGTAGGAGGGTGTTCGCGGCGCGCACGGAGTAATAACGATTGGTCTGTAAATCCGGGAAGCGCTGAAAGTAGTTTGCGAGCGCGACCGTCTGATCGCCATACAGATCGTGGTTTCCCAGCGCCGGATAGACCGGAATCTTGTTTTCGCGCCACACTGCGGTTTCCGTGTCCCAGACCTTCCAGTCATTTACGTCATCGCCTCTATAGGCGATATCGCCGCCGATGGAGATGAACGCCGGGCGCGCGTCCGCAATGGCCTTTACGAGCATCTGGCGAACAACGGGATTGGAGGAATCGGTGTTCTTTGGATCGGTAAACCGAGTGTCTCCATAGGCGACGAACCGGAACGGCAGACTGATCTGTGTAGTCAGCTCGAGCGGTTGCGTCTGGCCGCGCAAGACCGAAGCAGTGCCGGCGATCAGAAGGAAATATGAGAGAAGTTTGTAGAGTGTCATGTCAGTTTTTCGAGTGTAGGCGCGTGCGTCCTCGCCTCGTGCTGTACTATTTTGCTGCCGTTCACGGGTTGACAGACATATAGGAATTTCGTCTGGTGGCCGCACGGGCGAGGACGCCCACGCCTAGCTGTCCTCGCCTACCTTTAGAACCGCCAGAAATGCTTCCTGTGGGATGTCCACTCGGCCGATGCGCTTCATGCGTTTCTTGCCTTCCTTCTGCTTTTCCAGGAGCTTGCGTTTGCGGGTAATGTCGCCGCCGTAGCATTTGGCTAAGACATTTTTGCGAATGGCGTGCACGGTTTCGCGGGCAATGATCTTGGCGCCGATCGAAGCCTGGATCGCCACTTCGAACATCTGCCGCGGAATCAGCTCGCGCATTTTGGAAACCAGTGCCTTGCCGCGCTCGTAGGCGAAGTCGCGGTGAACGATGATGGAAAGTGCGTCCACTGGCTCACCTGCGACCAGGATATCCATCTTGACCATGGGCGATTCCCAATAATCGGCGAGATGGTAATCGAGCGACGCGTAGCCGCGCGACACGGATTTGAGACGATCGTAAAAGTCCAGCACAATTTCGTTGAGCGGTAGTTCGTAATGCAACATGACGCGCGACGAACTGACGTACTCGAAGGTTTTCTGTCTGCCCCGCTTCTCCTCAACGAGTGCAAGAATGCCGCCGACATATTCTTCATTGGTCAAAATTGTGGCCAGAATCACCGGCTCTTCGATTTTGGCGATCTCACTCGGGGGCAACCAGCGCGACGGATTGTCGACTTCGACCATTTCTCCATTGGTCTTGTAGATTTTGTAGCGGACGCCCGGTGCGGTTGTGATGAGCTCCAGATTGAACTCGCGCTCCAGCCGCTCCTGAATAATCTCCATGTGCAGCAGGCCCAGGAAACCACAACGGAATCCGAATCCGAGGGCGACTGAACTTTCCGGTTCGAAGAAGAATGACGAGTCGTTCAGGCGCAGTTTCTCCAGGGCTTCGCGTAATTGCGTGTGCTCGTGTGCGTCGACGGTATAGAGTCCGGCGAAGACCATGGGCTTGATTTCTTCAAAGCCGGGCAGGGGTTCGATGGCGGGATTGTTTTCCTCGGTAATCGTATCGCCGATCTTTGTGTCGGCGACGTTCTTGATATTGGCGATCAGGAAACCGACCTCACCAGCCCGCAGTTCGTCGATCTCGACCGGCTTGGGAGTCAATACACCCAGCGTTTCTACGTCGAGGACGCGACCGTTCCACATCAGGCGGATCTTTTGCCCTTTACGAAGTGTCCCCTGGAACACGCGCGTGAGCACGATCACTCCACGGTAGGGATCGAACCAGGAGTCGAAGATCAGCGCCTGCAGGCGTTTTTCGGGATCTCCTTTGGGCGGCGGAATGCGTTTGACGATCGCTTCCAAGACATCCGGCACGCCTTGGCCGGTCTTGGCGCTGATAAGAACCGCGTCGGATGCATCCAAGCCCACGGCGCCTTCGATCATTTCCTTGGTACGCGGAATATCGGCGCTCGGCAGGTCAATCTTGTTGATGACGGGAATAATTTCGAGGCCGTGATTGATGGCGAGATACGCATTCGCCAAGGTTTGGGCTTCGACTCCCTGAGAAGCGTCCACCACCAGCAATGCGCCTTCGCCGGACGCCAACGCGCGCGAGACTTCGTAGGAAAAATCGACGTGGCCGGGAGTGTCGATCAGATTAAGCTGATAAGTCTGGCCATCCTGCGCGGTATACATCATGCGCACGGCGTGGGCCTTGATTGTGATGCCACGCTCTCGCTCGAGGTCCATGGAGTCGAGCACCTGGGCCTGCATCTCGCGAGCGGTGAGCGACCCGGTCAACTCCAGGAGGCGGTCGGCCAGCGTAGATTTTCCGTGGTCGATGTGCGCAATAATGGCGAAATTGCGGATAAAAGCGGCGTCCATAGCTGCGGGGGTCAAGCTTTGATTTTAGCAGGCGTTGCCGACGCGCTTCAGGTACCGGGCGATTCCCTTAAGCGATAAGCAGCTTCCCCTGGGGCAGAGTAAAATTCAGCTTATGCGTTACTTAGTCAGAGCGCGAGTGAAACGTGGTTGCGAACAGAGCCTCCTGAAAGCGATCGAGGATGGCACCTTGGGTCGAGGTTCGGTTGCCGAGGGCGAGTACTTGCGAAACATGCGACAGGCGAGGCTTTGCCAGGACGACACGGCCCGCTGGGTCGAGGTTTGTTATTGCCCGACTCCTCTACAAGAAGAGCGCGACTATTGGGAGCAATACTTTGAGCTGACTCGGGTGCAGGACGCCCATGATCGCCGTAATTGCCGGGACAAGAACGGTTCTGAGCCCTGGGCTTGTGGGGATTGTGATTGCACTGAACGTCTGGAGCGAAAGCTGGAAGGGTCGGGGGAGCCGTTTCTGGAATCACTTCGCAATCAACTCCTCAGTGTAACTTCAGAAGAGAGCTAACCCTCTGCGATGCTGCTTGCCACATTCACCTCCATTGATCACGTGCAACTCGCAATGCCTGTCGGCGGAGAAGACACGGCTCGACGCTTTTATCGCGATTTGCTCGGTATGGTGGAGCTTGCCAAACCTCCGGAACTCGCCAGACGTGGCGGGTGCTGGTTCGAGAGCGGCAATGTGCAAGTCCATTTGGGCGTCGAGAAAGGTTTTCGTCCGGCAAAGAAGGCCCACCCCGCCTTACGCTGTTGTGACTACGCCGGCTTGATCGAACAACTGCGCCGCTTGGGTGTCGAGGTCAATGAACCCGGCGACATTCCCGGAGTCCGCCGCTGCCACGTTCACGATCCGTTCGGAAATCGCATCGAGTTGATCGGCTAGAATCAGAGTCCATGCTCGTCCTCGCCTCCGCCTCTCCGCGTCGCCAGGAGCTTTTGCGCAACGCGGGCATTGCGTTCGTCGTCCAGTCGACTAATATTCCTGAAGTGCCCCAACCGGGGGAAGCGCCGCGCGCGTTTGCCGAACGCATGGCGCGGGAAAAAGCTTTGGCCGTGTTTCGCCTGCGCCCGAATGACTTTGTTCTCGGCGCTGACACCATCGTAGTTGTAGATGGAGAAATTCTGGGCAAGCCCCGCGATAGCACGGATGCCGTTCGCATGTTGCGCTTGCTTTCGGGCCGCACGCATCTAGTGGTCACTGGAGTTTGTCTCGTCGGTCCGCAATTGAGTAAGGACGACCGGCGGCAGGGAATTGGTTTGGAGGACATCAGGTCGGAAACCACACTCGTCACCCTGGACCCTCTCGGCGATGACGATATTCACTCCTACGTTTCAACCGGCGAGCCCACGGACAAGGCTGGAGCGTATGCCATTCAGGGCAGAGCTTCGCGTTGGGTTTCGCGCATCGAGGGAGATTATTTCAACGTGGTGGGATTACCGGTATCGCTGGTCTACAAAATGCTTTGGGAGCACGGCGCGATCCAGAGCTAGACGTAGCCAGCTACGTCTCTACCGGAGATTTACGATTTTTTATCCTTTTCTTCTTCGCCGTCTTTCACGGCTGATTTGAAATTCTTGATGCCTTCGCCTAACCCCTTGCCCAGGTCCGCCAGCTTGCTGGGACCGAAAATCAAGAGCGCAATAGCCAGGATCAGCAGTATCTCAGGCAAACCCAATTTGCCCACCATATGAAGTCCTCCTTGCGGGGCTTGCCGGTTCGGGTCGAAGTTACGCCAACACCCCTGAGGAAAGTCTAGGCTTCCCAACCTATGGAGTCAAAAGAATGGTCCGGTGCGACAAACTACTCGGCTCCGATCCCCTTCAACGTGTAGACGACGCCGGTGAACGAACTGTTGTATCCCGCGCACCACACCTGGAATTTGGTGCCTACGGGCTTGCTGTCACAGGCATCCATTTCCGCGCCGGTGTTCACGTCGAGGGACCAAGTCTTACCGCCATTGCGGCTGAAATACATGCCACCAACTTTGGAATAAATGTTTCCGCCCGCAGCCCAGCCGATATTTGGAGTGACGAAACGAATCTCACGGATCGGCCAAGGATCATCCAGGGTACGGCCGCTCCACGTTTTTCCGCCGTCGGTGGTGCGATGCACCCAGCCTTCTACTTTAGGGGAAATCTCGCCTCCGCTCACCCAGCCCACCTTGTCATTGACAAAGAACGTCTCGCCGTCGAAAACCGAATCAATGGATGGACCACAAGTCCAGACCGCTCCGGCGTCGGTGCTATCGCAATAGTTAATCCCCGAGGCCCGGGCATGCAGATTGGGCAACAGACTAAATTCAAGTTGGAACCAACCACCATCGGGGTTCGAAACGACGTTGGTCCAGCCTGCTGCGGTTGCGCCGCCGTCAGTTGTGTATTGGGCAGAGTTCGTAGCGCGGTCAACCAGGTCCATGATCAGACCATCTTTCCGGTTGGCGAAACGGATGCGCTGCACAAATGCGGTTGAAGTCAGGACAATATCATTGGTCCAGGTAGCGCCTCCATCGTGGCTCCAGCGGATGATCCCTTCGAAGTTCGTCGACGAATCGTAAATGCCTGAGATGACGACGTCTTTGGCGTTGAAGGCGTGCACGCCATACCAATACCACGGGAAACTCAGGTTCAGGATTTCCTTCCAATGTGCGCCGCCATCGGTTGTTTTCCAGACCTGACCGGCTTCGGCGGCGGCATAGCCAACCTTCGCGTTCAGAAAAGAAATATCGTGGATGACCGCTCCGGGCAGAGTGGCCTCCAGCTTCCAAGGATTGGCCTTGGGGCTGACGCGGCTGATTCTTGGCTGACTATTAGTATTCGTCGGCCGGTCTGCGGACATCTCTCGGCCGACACCCTGGACAGGGATTCGTCCGGCAACGTGTCGCACAGTCGTGTCATCGGCCTGGGCAGATGCTGCAATCGGGGTTAACCACGCCGCTGTTGCTACGGTCGCGATCAGGAGCCGAAATAGACGGGAAGTCTTCATGTTGGGGAATCCTCTGGGCTGGAAAACCGCGCCGGATGAGGATTTTAGCACGGCAGAGATCTAAATACTTGCGATCAATTCCGCCAGCAGCGCCGCGCGCCGGGGCAACTCGGAGATCAGAATTGATTCGTGAGTTGCGTGCGCACCTTCGCCGACTCCGCCTAATCCATCCAGCGTCGGAATGCCTAGCCCGGCGGTGAAGTTTCCGTCCGAGCCGCCACCAACGGCCGCCTCCTCCAATTTCCAGCCTAACTGCTTGGCGATCTCGGCAGCTTTCTCGTAGAGAGCAACTACGGTTGGAGTCCGTTCCATGGGCGGTCGATTGATTCCGCCGCTGATCTCGAGCTTGCACTTGCGATTGACGGGCTTCAGCGAACGAAGTTTACGGTCGATGCCGGTGGCATCTTGTTTGCGGGCAACCCTCACATCAAGCACCGCACTGGCCTCAGCGGGGATGACATTCACTCGCGTTCCACCCTGCACCGTTCCTACATTGAGCGTCAATCCGCGTTTGAGGTCGATCAGCTTCGAGATCGCGATGATCTGCCGGGCCAATTCGAGAATCGCACTCTGACCTTTTTCGAAATCCAGTCCCGAGTGCGCCGCTTTCCCGGTGACTTTCAGCACATACTCTCCAATTCCCTTGCGCGCGGTTTTCACCGCGCCTTTTGGCCCATGAGAAGGCTCGAGCACCAGCACCGCCGCAGATTTCTTCGCCAGACTTTCCGTAATCCGCCGGGAGGTTTCGCTGCCCACTTCTTCATCCGAGACCAACAATATGGTCACCGGCCGCGGCAGAGTGTCCTCGTGCCAGACTCGCAGGGCCTCAATCGCGTGAAGCATCAATGCGATCCCCGACTTCATGTCAAAGGCACCTGGCCCCCATAAACGTCCGTCGGCCACGCGGCAAGGCATGGTCGCTAAAGTGCCCATGGGATAGACCGTGTCCAAGTGCCCCAGCAGCAGCACCGGCTTGCCCGCACGGGCACCCGCGAAGTCGACCTGCAAGTGATCGCCGAAATTAGCCACGCGGTGAAACTTCGCATGACCTCCGAGCCCCTCGAACCTGCCGGCTATCAGCGCCCCTAGTTCGTCCACCGCCTCCTTGTTGTCGCTGGGTGACTCGGTCTCGACCAGTTGGCGAATGGTCTGAACCATCTCATCTTCGCGTTCCTGGAAATAGGCCAGCCGCTTTGCGATCTCGCTATGGCTTTCGTTCGGGACTGTTTTCAAAGCTTTCTTCGGCATGCAATCCTTTTCTGGAAGGGTTGAGGGCGCGCGCGGTACAGTATAATCTTCGCTCTTCATCTTTCGCCTTTTACGTTGACGAGAAACAGAATGACAGACATTGTTCAACCCGCAACCGAAGCCTCCGCGGCGGCCAAGACTACGCTGGACGTCAACGATATCCAGCGCATCCTCCCGCATCGTTTTCCTTTCTTGCTGATCGACCGCGTGGTTGACCTTACGCGCCGCGAGCGCATCGTCGCGATCAAAAATATCACCATCAATGAACCTTTCTTTGCCGGACACTTTCCTGGCCTCCCAGTGATGCCGGGTGTCCTGATCGTCGAGGCGATGGCCCAGGCTGGCGGAGTCCTGCTGTTCACCGAAGTGGAGGACCGCGAGAGCAAGCTGGTACTTTTCACCGGGATCGAGCGCGCCAGGTTTCGGCGCCCCGTGGTTCCCGGCGATCAACTGCGCATCGAGGTCGTAGTGAAGGTCTGGCGTGGCAATGCTGGGCGCATGGAAGGGAGCGCTTACGTGGGGGACATCCTCGCCGCTGAAGCACTTGTGACTTGTAGGATGGTCGATCGAGTGCGCGCCGAAAAGAGACCCGCGCCAGGAGCTCTCGCGACCTAGCAGCCATGGTTGGCGGAAGATGAAAGCCCATCCCACAGCCATCGTTGATCCTGGCGCCAAAGTTCATCCCAGTTGTAAGATTGGTCCTTACTGTGTAATTGGACCAGAGGTGGAACTGGGAGAACGGTGCCATCTGGTTTCGCACGTGGCCATCGAAGGACCCACGAAGATCGGCGCGGATAATGCCTTCTTTCCGTTTTGCTCGATAGGGATGGCGCCACAGGATCTTACTTACGCTGGCGAACCGACGCGTCTCGAAATTGGCGAGCATAATACTATTCGGGAGTTCGTTACCATCAATCGCGGCACCGTAAAAGGCGGCGGACTGACCCGCGTGGGCAACCACATCCTGGTTATGGCTTACACTCACATCGCTCACGATTGCGTGATCGGCGACCACGTCATTCTGGCCAATGCCGCGACTCTCGGTGGCCACGTCACGGTCGAAGAGTGGGCCACCGTGGGTGCGCTCTGTCCGGTACACCACTTTATTCGCATTGGCGCACACTCGTTCATCGGTGGCGGGACAACAATTACCCGCGACGTTCTTCCTTTTTCCAAGACGTCCGCTGCCCGCGACGTTCAGGCTTACGGACTGAATGCGATCGGGCTTGAGCGGCGCGGTTTCAGTAAGGAGCGCATTCGCAAAATCCACCACGCGTACAAAGTCCTGCTCGCGTCGAAGCTCAACACCTCGCAGGCTTTGGAGAAATTGAAGGCGGAGGCGGACCGCGGAGAAGACGTGGAGATGCTTATAAGGTTCATCGAACAATCCGAGCGAGGCGTCATTAAGTAGCCGGACGGATTTAACGAAGCTAGCAAAGCGGCCAGAGTCCGGGACACAGCTTTCGCGCATACAGCGCAGCAAACATGCTCGATTCGTGAAGAAGCTGCGACGCAGGATCGCGCGCGATTTCTTCGCCTATGATCAGTTGGACCAATTTTTCTATGTTCGTTTCGGCTTCTTTGATTCGCTCTCGAAATTCGTATAAACCGATCTTGTACACTTCAAGGCCCGACTTGAACTGTTCTTTGAGACCCGCTTCACACTCGGGCGAGAAGCAGACTTTTGTTTGGCTGCCATCGTGACCGCCACTTCCCACATGTACGATGCGGGGTCTCTCGTAAGCGCCGGTAGCAGGTTCATGAGATTGCTTCCGCGTGCGGAAGGTCTGCACGGGGGAGACTCAAGTAAGATTGTCACCGCCGCATACCATAATCAAGTGCTTTGTAATCGTGTCGACCTATTGCAATTCGGCGGAGTCCCATTTTGACAGCCTCTAAGCGCATCGGCCTGATCGCGGGCAACGGCCGCTTTCCCTTTCTTGTGCTCGACGCCGCCCGCGCCCAGGGCTATGAAGTCATTGTCGCCGCCATCAGGGAAGAGGCTTTCCCGGAGATCGAATCCCACGGCGCGACCGCCGTCCATTGGCTGTCGCTCGGAGAATTATCCAAGCTGATCGAGACTTTCAAGCGGGAAGACGTGCACCGCGCGATCATGGCAGGACAGGTAAAGCACAAGCAGATTTTCTCCAGCATTCGGCCCGACTGGCGTTTGGCCAAGCTTCTTCTTTCGCTGGGCACTCGCAACACTGATTCTCTGCTGGGAGCTGTCGCGAAGGTCCTGGCCGACGAAGGCATCGTTCTGGAAAACTCTACTTCACTTCTTGAACCTCTGCTGGCGAAGCCCGGCGTGCTCACCAAACGCGTGCCATCCGAACAGGAAAAGAAGAACGTCGCCTATGGGCGCGTCATGGCTCGTCATCTGGCGCAGTATGACATTGGCCAGACAGTGGTTGTCGCGGAAACGGCATGCGTCGCCGTCGAAGCCATGGAAGGCACGGATGCGACCATCGAACGCGCAGGACGGATCATGGCTTCGCTGGAATCCGGTCCATCGATGTTGAGTCGCGCATTGACCGTTATAAAGATTGCGAAACCGAATCAGGATATGCGTTTCGACGTGCCCGTCATCGGAGTAAGAACGATTGAGGTAATGCAAAGGTCAGGTGCAACCTGTCTGGCATTGGACGCGGGCAAATGCCTGCTGCTCGACGGCAACGCAATTGTTACGGCAACGGATGTGGCAGGAATCGCCATTGTGGCAGACTAAGACTGTCTCGACTGCCGTCAAGAACGTATAACCTCTGGGAGTGCTACATGTCTGAAACTACCCGTCTTGCCGATCAAATACGCCGTGCCTTTGATGGAGATGCCTGGCACGGTGACTCTCTTTTTGAAATCCTCGATGGTGTTGATGCCAAGGTGGCTGCCGCCCATCCGATCAAGAACGCGCACAGCATCTGGGAACTGGTGCTGCATACTGCTGCCTGGGATGGCGCAATTATTAAACGCATTGGTGGTGCAGCGCTAGAACTGCGCGACGAACAGAATTTCCCTCCTGTGAAGGACACTAGCGAGGCTGCCTGGCGCAAGGCCATCGAGCACGCGAAGCGTACTCACAGCGAACTAGTAAAGGCTGTTGCTGCCTTTCCCGATTCGCGGCTGCAGGAGCGAGTTCCCGGCAAGACCGAAAGCTATCACGACTTTTTCTATACGTTTAGTGGAATCGTCCAGCACGAGCTTTACCATGCGGGCCAAATCGCGTTACTGAAAAAAGCGCAGTCGCGATGATCCGGTTTCAGCCAACATCGACGCTCGCTGACCCAATCGGCAGTTTTTTGTGGTTAAATCAACAGGTCTTCTGGCAACCGGCCAACTCAGAACTGAAAACTGACTGACAACCTCATCAACGTTGCCGTAATCGGCGTGGGTACATTTGGCCGCAACCACGCTCGCGTCTACCACCAGCTTGCGCGGGAGGGCACGCCAGTGCGACTGGTCGGAGTCGTGGATCCGGACACCGTGCGGGCTGATAAAGTGGCGCGCGAATTCGGCTGCCGCAGTTTCGGTTCTATCGACCAGCTGATTACCACGCACAGCGAAGTCCAGGCCGCCTCGGTCGCGGTGCCGACCAGCCATCACCTGAACACCGCGCAGCAGTTGTTGGAGGCAGGCATCGACGTGCTGATCGAAAAGCCGTTAGCCACGTCGCTAGCGGAGGCCGACGAACTTATCTGCCTGACGAAGCGATTGGATCGTATCGCTCAAGTCGGACACCTGGAGCGCTTCAATCCCGCGGTCCGCGCCACTCTTCCCGTGATCACGCGTCCCATGTTTTTTGAGGTTCACCGGCTGAGCGTCTTCACCCCGCGCTCGCTGGACGTGGATGTTGTGCTGGATCTGATGATTCACGACCTCGACATTGTGCTCTCGTTCGTGAATTCCCCGGTCACAGAAATCCGCGCGGTAGGGTTGCCCATTCTTTCCGGTAAGGTGGACATCGCGAACGTACGGCTCGAATTCGACTCCGGATGCGTGGCCAACTTTACCGCCAGCCGCGTCTCCACCGAGCGTGTCCGCAAGCTGCGTTTTTTTCAACCCAAGCAGTACGTGTCTCTGGACTACGGGCGGCAGGATGTTCTGGTGTTCAGTGTCGGTCAGGGCGATCCCGCGGCAACTCCTTCGGTGAATCCACAAATCCAGATGACAAAGCCTCCGACCACCGGCGAAGAGCCTCTGCACGCGGAGCTGAAGTCGTTTCTCGAGTCGGTGCAGCAGCACTCACCACCTGTGGTAACTCTCGACGACGGACGCCGCGCATTGGCCGTCGCACTCGACATCGTCGCGGCCATCAACGAGCACGGACGGAAAGTCGATTTGGAACGTCTGCACGCCTGATTTTGCCTTCCCGACTGTCAAGTTTTGTAAACGAAGAACGGGCAATTGCTGATCTGGATGCAAATCCCGGGTACTTGCACTTTCAGTCTTCGCGGATTCGCCAGAAGATGCGAAAATAAGGACACTGGGCCGCGGACGCCAGCAAATTCGTGACAGCATGCTTGAACCAATCAGGCACGGGGAGCATTTTGTGTCCTTACAACTAATGTGTTTCGGCTCGTGTCTAACCAGCAGGTGAAGCAGTTCGATGTCAACTACGCAAATCCCGCCAGCCAATCCGGCTCCCTCGACGCCTCCGTCGCGGCCTCCCGAAGGCGGAGATTTGTACGATGCGCGTTACTGGGAATCCGCTTACCGCGAAATAGTGGAAGCCCCCGCCCTAATCATCAAACTTCAGGATGATCTTTCGCAGGCTCGACGGCGCGAAGCTTTCTGGATTTCGGTATGCGTGCACTTAGTGGTTGTTCTGCTCCTGTGGAACTCGCAGAAATTGGCAGGCTTCATGCCCCGGCGTGCGGTGGTGGTGGTAAGCCCTGAGTCGAACCAGAAGGATCTCACCTATCTCGAATTGCCTCCCGACGAACAAAAGGTGGCTAAGCGTCCGGACACAAATATTATTTCCGACAAGGACCGCAAAGCTACGTCGCGTACTCCGCAGCTGGATCGTCAGGAACTCAAGAAGATTCTCGACGCGTCGCGCCCCGGCAGACCGGGTCCGAGCGGACCGCCGAATCCGCAACCAAATGCAGCGCCTCCGGCTGCGGCCGCCGCGCAGAATCCGACGCCACAGCCGTCAGCGCCACCACCGCCTGCTCCGCCTCAGATCGCAAAACTGCAGACGCAACCGCCAGCTGAATCCGCCAAGGACGCTTTTGGCGGTGGCGCCTTGACCGCCGGTTCAGCCATCGAGCAGGCCGCGCGTGCGGCGGCGGCAAATCGCGGAGGATACGGCGGTGACGGAGGAAACTATGGACTCGGGATGGGTAAGAAGCCAACGGCCGCCATGGGACCACTCGAAGTCCTCAGCGACACCATGGGTGTGGATTTCGGTCCTTACCTGCAACGAGTCCTGCACGATGTGAGAATGAACTGGTACAACCTGATTCCCGAATCCGCGCGTGCGCCGCTGATGAAGAAAGGCAAAGTCACAATTGAATTTGCCATTCTGAAAAATGGCACAGTCGCTGGAATGCGATTGGTCTCGACCTCGGGCGATGTGGCCCTCGATCGCGGCGCATGGGGCGGCATCACAGCTTCCAATCCGTTCCCACCTTTGCCCACAGAATTCGGCGGTCAGTTCCTCGGATTACGATTCGCTTTTTACTACAACCCCGACAGATCGGACCTGCAGTAGTCTCCCTCAAGACTTCTGCAGCCGGATCGAACCGTCTCCCGTGTGAATCGTGATCAAGTTCCCACCACCGTTGATCTTTCCATGAATGTTTTTCTCGCTAAGCCGTCCGTCGACGGAAACTGGAATGTCTGCAGTAATGTGCCCATCGCTAGTGTGCAGATCTACGTCGGCGGCGAAGGTGCCAGGCAATTCCAGCGTGACGCTTCCGTCGCCGGTATGCAGAGTCCAGCTCGAAGCAATGGTCGAACCGGAGAGCGCCCGAGCCTCGATGCGCCCGTCCCCGGTCGTCAGTTGGAGTGCGTCGAATCGTCCCGCAGCAGTGATGTGACCGTCTCCTGCATGCGCCCGCAACGTGCCATCGACTGCGTCGATCTCCTGATGGCCGTCTCCCGTTTGCAGGTCCATCTGCCCTTTGAAATTTGCCAGCTGGATTGTGCCGTCTCCGGTATGCAGGTTGACTCGTCCTTCGCGCGGCATATGGATTTCAACCTCCACCCGGTAGTTGTGCATGTTGAAAGTAATGATGTGGACATCGTGCGGAAAATGAACTTGGAGTTCAACCGAGTCTCCGGATTGGTGTTCCTCAATCTTGAGGCCGTGCTCGCCAATTTTGTAATGCTCGGACGTCACCCGCGCTTCAATGGTCTTCTGGTCCCAGGTATCCACGTGAATGTTGGCATCAGACGTTTCAACGCGAAGGTCGGGCGTTCCTGTAATCGTATAAGTTTTCGACCATTGATCCGCACAGGCCAAGGGAGCGACTGCCAGGCAAATCCCCAATGCAACCAGAGCAAAACGTTTCATAGATTTTCTCCTGAAGCCGAGTGGACACACTCTCACCGCGGCGTTAGACGTTGATACGCAGCGTTGGTCATCACGGTTCCGTGAAACTCAGAAGCCCACAAAAGTGGGCCAGAGGCGTCAAATCTTTTTGGGAAACGCCTTCTTTCCAGCGCTACAATAGTGCTATGCCTGCGTCGGCTCCAAAACGACAGCCGGACACCCATCTGCCGGAACACCCCTCATCGGTCCACCATCGCACACCGCAAATCTACACCCTGGAAGCGACCGGTCTGCTCGTGATTGCGACGCTGATCCTGATCCTCACCCTCGTCCGCTACTGGCATCACTTTGCCTGGGGCGTCCGCTGAAAGTAGCACCGGATCCGTTGCTGGTTGTGGTGCTGGGTCCGACCGCCAGCGGGAAGACGGCGCTCGCTGTGGCGCTCGCAGAGCGTTTCCATGGCGAAGTGGTGAATTGCGATTCCGTCGCCATGTATCGCGAGTTCGAGATCGGGACCGCGAAGCCAGGTGCCGACGAGCGAGCGCGTGTTCCCCACCATCTGCTCGATTGTGTGGACCCCACAGGCTGCATCACCGCTGGCGAGTACGCGCGGTTAGCGCGGCAGGCTCTTGCGGAAATTAAATCGCGGCGGAAGTTGCCGATCGTGGTTGGAGGTACGGGTCTCTATCTTCGCGCCCTGCTGGATGGTCTCTTCCCCGGTCCCAAGCGTTCCGAGGAACTGCGCGAACGGCTGCGGCGGCGCGTACAGCAAAACGGTACGGATTACCTGCACCGCGTGCTGCGCCGTCTCGATCCCGATGCCGCCGCAAAGATCCACGCGAATGACATTCCCAAGCTCATCCGAGCCGTTGAGATCTGTCTAGCTTCGCGGCAGGGGATGACCGAAATGTGGAAGCAAGGCCGCGATCCGTTAACAGGTTTCCGAATCCTACGTCTGGGATTGAACCCCGACCGCGAGGCCCTTTACGCGCGCATCAACGAGCGTGCGAAACAAATGTTCAACTCCGGGCTGGTCGAAGAAACGAAACACCTGCTTACAAAATATGGTGACGCCGCCGGGCCGCTGGCTTCGCTGGGATACAAGCAGGCGGTGAAGCTTCTACGCAACGAAATCGATCTCAAGACTGCTCTGCAAGCCGCGCAGCAGGCTCATCGAAACTACGCCAAGCGCCAGATGACATGGTTCCGCCGCGAGCCGGAGGTCGTGTGGCTGGAGGGCTTTGGCGATGATCCAGCAATTCAGCAAAAAGCCAAGGCATTGGCGTTAGAGACGTAGCTAGCTACGTTTCTGCAGCTTCGAGTTTCTCGGCAATCTCCAGCAGCTTGGTAACGCTGTTCCAATTTCTGCCCGTCCCGGACGTCCCTAGCATTTTTGCAATCGTTGGCCACGACAGCTTTGTGCGCCCCATCCCATTGGGAAAATAAATGTAAACTTCTCGTCCGTCGATCCGCAATTCGTCACGGTCGGTTTTGATTTTTTTAATCCGATCCCGGGCTTCCGCACCAGGATCGTCGGCGAGAAAAGTAACCAGCAGTTTAGCCGGATTGATTCCGCGTCTTCTAGCGAACGGATTTTTGGCAACCACGTCTCTGAGTTCAGAAGTGGTGCGGACGATGACGTCGGGACGAAAACCAAAACTCTTCTCGATCGCGTCCTCTATCCGCTTGGCCAGCGCAGCGAGATTCGACTCTTTAGTCCGGAAAACAACATTGCCACTCTGCACGTAGGTTTGTGCATCTCGCAATCCAAGCGATTCACAAAGCGCACGCAGCTCGTCCATCCTGATCTTGTTATGGCCGCCGACATTGACGCCACGAAGCATGGACACGATCACAGCCATCGCGGGTCCAGTATATCCGTGGGGCGGATCGATTTGCTGTTGGTCACTGCGGCTCATGCAGCGTTGAACGGTTCACGCAAGCTCGAGCACGCTCGAGGAGCAGGTCGCGCTCCCGTATGTTGCGAGTTAGCGATGCTGCGCGCTCGAACTCCGCTCGGGCTTCGTCGAAGCGGCTCAGCTTCTTGAGCAGATCGCCGCGGACGCTTGGCAGCAGGTGGTACTTCGCTAGTGAGCGTTCGGCAGTCAGCGCATCAACCAGTTTAAGTCCGGCTTCTGGACCGAACGCCATCCCGACCGCGACCGCTCGATTCAACTCCACAACTGGAGACGGCGCGAGCTCGGCCAGTGCCGCGTAGAGCGTAACAATGCGAGGCCAGTCGGTTTCTTCCGGGGTGTGCGCTCGCGCATGACAAGCCGCGATCTCAGCCTGCAAAACGTACGAACCTCGGGCATTTCCTAACTTTTTTGCGAGCAGTTTGTCCGCGCGATCGAGCGCCGCGAGACCACGGCGGATTAGGAGTTGATCCCAGTGGGCACGATTTTGCTCGAAGAGCAGAATTGGCTCTCCCGATGGACCCACGCGCGCTCTGGAACGCGATGCCTGAATCTCCATGAGCGCGACCAACCCGTGAACCTCAGGCTCTTGCGGTGCTAGCTCAGCCAGAATGCGTCCCAGCCGCAGCGCTTCTTCGCAGAGCGCAGGCCGCATCCAGTCATCACCGGTGGTCGCCGAGTAACCCTCGTTGAAGATCAGGTAGAGGACCGCCAGCACCGATGACAAGCGGGCAGCCAGGTCTGCTCCCTGGGGAACCTCGAAGGGAACGCGCTTCTCGGAGAGCGTACGTTTGGATCGCACGATGCGCTGGGCGACAGTCGGCTCCGGGACAAGGAAAGCACGCGCGATTTCCTCGGTCGTCAACCCCCCAAGCAAGCGGAGCGTCAGCGCAACCTGAGCTTCGGTTGAGAGCACTGGGTGACATGAGATGAAGACGAGACGTAGCAGGTCATCGCCAACGTTGTCGTCGAGAGCTGAATCCAGATCTGGCACGGCCATCTCTTTCGCACCAAGCTCGCGACCAAGCTCTTCGTGCTTGCGCTCGAGCCTTGTGTTTCGGCGGAAGTGATCAATGGCACGATGCTTGGCAGTGGCCATGAGCCAGGCGCCCGGGTTGTCCGGGACGCCCGACTCCGGCCATTGCTCAAGCGCGGCGACAAGAGCATCCTGCGCCAGGTCCTCGGCAAGGCCAATGTCACGCACGATGCGGGTGAGCCCACCGATGAGCCTGGGGGACTCGATCCTCCAGACCGCGTCGATGGTGCGATGAATATCGGTAGCCACTGGTACCGATCACACCATCTTTAACCCGCCGGCGCAAGGCCGCCACACTACGCGGGCTTGCAAGGAAAGTCGTCCGGCCCGAACATCTGACGAACCTCGGTCTCGCCTTCCCAGCCCGGCCAGTGTTTCTTGTGCAGTTCCATGAATTGGACCGCCGATTCGATTGCCTCTTCCTTCGACTTCAACTCAAACTGCGCATAGCCTCCGATAATTTCCTTAGCTTCCGTGAAAGGCCCGTCGATCACCGTCACCTTGCCTCCGGAAAGCCGGACGCGGGCGCCCTGCGCCGTCGGCAAGAGACCGCCATTGCCCAGCATGGTGCCGGCTTTGGTCTCCTCTTCGGCCGCCTTCGCGATCGCATCCATCAACGACTTCGGGGGTGGGCCCTGCTTTTCGGTGTGTTTGACAATCATCATGAATCGCATGGTTAGATCTCCTTTATTAGTTTTGGTTGACGAGCCAGGCGTCCGGACGGTTTCGACCGGCCGGATCTGGGCTCTATCTATGCGTCGATCAACGGGCCGCAAAATCGACACAGTGTACGAACTTTCTTCGCCGTACACTAATGCTTCTTCGCCGCCACTTCGGCACGCATTCGTTCCAGGCGCCTCTTGAACTCTGGAGCGGAGCTGAAGTCCTCCGCCTCAAACACCTGGCGAATCTCAACTTCGCCCTCCCCTTCATGCGGACACGGGCAACGCTTGACCCACTCGACAGCCTCTTCCATGGACCTTACCTGCCACAGCCAGTACCCCGCGATCAGTTCCTTGGTTTCGGCGAAGGGCCCGTCAATCACCACTCGCTTGTCTCCCGCGAACCGAACGCGCTTCCCCTTCGAACTCGGCTGCAGCCCGTCGGCGGCAAGCAGCACACCGGCCTTTACGAGTTCCTCGTTGAACTTCCCCATTTCGGCAAGCAGCTTTTCCTTCGGAAGAATACCTGCTTCGGAGTCTTTGTTGGCCTTGACTATCACCATGACTCGCATTGTTGCATCCCCTTTTTCGCTTAAGATAACTGCCTCTACTTTAACGTCGAACGTCCGGTCGTAAGATCGACAGCTCCACGATCTTTTTTCTGAACTGCTTTGGCATCGTCCGTGAAGTCATCCCGCGACAAAACGGTGCCAGCCAGCACCAGCAGCAGCGGCCAGGATGACACCAACAGGTGCTGGAGAAGGAAACTTTGCAGCAGGTGTTGGTGATTCGCCGCATGTGCCGGCAAAACTTGCGAAACCGCCAGGATGAAGGCGGGCAGAACCCCTAGCACCTCGAAATTATTGGCCCCGCGAACATTGCTCAACCACGCAACCGCACTGGCAAGATTCTCATACAGAATAAACATTCCGAATCCGACGAAGGCTGCTCCCGCGATTGATTTAGTACTTCGAAAGTTTCTTCTTAGCCTCGTCATATCCGCCTCCTCAAGACCGTTCTTCTTGGCTCTACTTACTAGTCGAACGAGGGGTCGCGAGATCGACACGATCATCAATTTTTTCGAGGCGCCGACGTGTTCTTTCCCGTTGACTTAGCTCCTCTGTGAGGATAAGATATTCATGGATGGATTAGCTGTTTGATAACAGCAGACTGTATCCCGCCCCTTGACAATTTCCGAGGCTTTCCGCAGCAAAGGCACACACTCCTGTCGACCGGCCCATTTCCCATGAAAGACGCCTCATCTAAGTCCTTTAGAAGAGATATTTTAGAGGTATACTTCATACCGCCCTCATCTTTTCGTAGACTTAGAGAAATGATATCCCCCGTCTGCTAAGTCTTTTAGAAGGGATATTTTACGTGGGTATCTCCAAAACAGACCCCTTGTTTTCATAGATCTGGCGGAAAAATGTTTTTTTGGGATATATACCCGTGTACCAAATATCCCGAAAAGCCGTCATCCCTGAATCCGGCGTAAGCCGGGTGAAGGATCTCGCGCGGAGTACCCAAACTCGATGCGGCCGAGTTTCGCGGGTTTAGATTATTTCATCCGCTAGTTTGGGAGCACTCTCCCAAGTGGCGACCTGAAGCTCAATCCCGTGCTATCGTCTGCTCATGCTTCGACAGCTTGGTTTGGTTTCGATATTTGCATGCGCTCTCTTCTGTTCCTGCCTCGCGACAGAAAAATACCAGGAACCTGGCCCGATCCACCTCGATCGCGCTGGCGAAAAGTGGGCAGAGCAAACTCTGCACAAGCTTTCGACGGAAGAAAAGGTTGGCCAGCTATTCGTAGTCTGGGTGCGCGCCAGATTTCTGAACGTCGAGGCGCCTGAGTATCTGCAACTCCGCGACAGCATACACAAATACCATCTCGGCGGACTTACCATGACCGTACCCTGGGATCCGCCTTTTCTGTACCGGAGCCAGCCTTACGAAGCTGCCGAACTGCTCAACCGTCTGCAGCAGGATTCCAAGCTTCCGTTGCTCGTTGCCGCGGATTTCGAGCGCGGAGTCACCATGCGCCTGCGTGGCGCCACCGAATTTCCCCATGCCATGGCATTCGGAGCCGCCGGCAAACTGGAGTACGCCGAAGCCTTCGGACGTATCACGGCGCAGGAAGCTCGGGCCATCGGCGTGCACTGGAATTTCTTTCCCGACGCCGATGTCAACTCGAATCCTGCAAACCCAATCATCAATACCCGTTCGTTTGGCGAAGATCCCCAGCAAGTCGGCGATCTGGTAACCGCATACATCCGCGGAGCCCAGGCTAACGGAATGATGGCCACGGTCAAACACTTTCCCGGACACGGCGACACCGCCACCGACTCTCATCTGGGTGTGGCGCAGGTGACCGGGGACATGACGCGCCTCAAGTCCGTGGAACTTCCACCTTTCCAGAAAGCGATTGCCGCCGGTGTGGATTCGGTTATGGTGGCCCATGTTTCCGTCCCCGCGCTCGACCCCGATCCCAACCATGTGGCCACGACCTCGCCCGCAATCGTGACAGGCCTGCTGAAGAGCCAGCTCGGGTTCAAGGGAATCGTCGTTACCGATGCCCTCGATATGGCCGGCCTCACTCGCCTTTATGGTGCGCACATTGGCCGCGCCGCAGTGGACGCCTTCAAGGCCGGCAATGACGTTCTGCTCATCCCCGCCGACCTCGACGCCTCCTACCGGGCCATGCTCGAAGCCGTGCGCAGCGGCGAGATTCCCCCCGCGCAACTCAACGCCTCCGTCCTCAAAATATTGAAAGCAAAGGCGTCGCTGGGCCTCTACAAAACGCGCCTGGTCAATATCGACGCTGTCTCTACGCTGGTGGGCAAGCCCGCGAACCTCGCTCTCGGCCAGAAAATCGCCGATGACTCCATCACCCTGGTGCGCGATAACGGAAAACTTTTACCGCTGAAATCATCTGGAACTACTGAGACCGGTCTTCCGTATCAGAAGGTGGAAGAAGTGCGCGACCAGATGGTCGCCATAATCTTCTCCGACGACATGCGCACCGAAGCGGGACGCAAATTGGAACGCGAGATCCACGAACGCGTATTGGATGCCCACGTGATTTATGTGGACCCCCGCATCGCGTCTGTGCTGGCAGACGATGTGCTAAAGGCAGTGGACAGCGCGCAATCCGTGGTCGCCGCCGTATACGAAGTCCCCGTGCCCGGGAAAGTGATGAACGCCGCAAACGGTTTGACCAACTCGGTGGGCCTGTCGGACGCGAGCGGCACCCTCTTGCAGAAAATACTCGATCGTGCGGCCGAGAAAACAGCCGTCCTCGCGATGGGAAACCCTTACCTGGCGCAGGATTTCCCGGCAGTCCAAAATTATCTTTGCACCTTCTCCAATGCGACAGTTTCGGAAGTCAGCGCGGTAAAGGCGCTGTTCGGTGAGATTGCTACCCGGGGACATCTTCCGGTCAGCATCCCCAACATCGCGCAGCGCGGCGCCGGGATTGAACGTCCCGCCGAGGCCGCGCACGGAGGTTCTCAACATGCTTATTCCCAAGCCACAGGCAACTAGCTGGCGCCTTTCAATCGTGGTGTTATTGGCCACGCTCGCGCTCTTGCCCGCCTGCAGCGTGAACGTGAAAGATAAAGGCGGCGATGGCAACAGCAAAGTCGATATCAGCACCCCCGTAGGCGGAATCCACGTTGACGAGAATGCGGATGCCCGCGACACCGGGCTTTCTGTCTATCCCGGCGCCAGGCCGAAACCAAAATCCGATGACGGCGACAAGAAAAGCGCGAACGTCAATATGTCCGCCTTCGGCTATGGCTTGAAGGTTGTAGCTCTCGAGTACGTGTCGGACGATCCGCCCGACAAAATCATCGCCTACTACCAGGACCAATTGAAAAGATACGGCCACGTGCTGCAATGCCACAGCAGCGGAATCAAGGCCGACCACGATGGTGGCAAGCTAAAGTGCGACTCTGACGACAGTGGAAATAAAATCGAACTAAAAGCCGGCACCGATGACAACCAGCACATCGTTTCCGTCGAACCCGAAGGCAAAGGTTCTGACTTCGCCATCGTGTGGCTGCGACTTCGCGGCAAGGAAGGCGACATCTAGGAGGAAGTCATGTCTCGATCCGCCGGACTGCACCAAGGGATTTTCCATCGGCAGCTTCCGCAACTGGCTTTGACAGTCGCATTCGCCATACTGTTAGGCCTGCCCGCGTTGAACGCACAAGGGCAGCAACCGGACAACGGCAAGAAGGATCCGAATCTCGACGTCCACAGCTCCGCCGGTGATTTGCACATGGGTAAAGACGCCGACGCCCACAGCGCGGGCTTGCCTCTCTACCCCGGCGCTCACCTCAGGCCCGACGAACCAGACAGCGACAGCCTGAATGTTGGCATTCTGACCGAGGCCTTCGGCGTGAAGCTGGTGATCGCGAAATACGGCTCTGACGATGCGCCCAATAAGATCGTCGATTTCTATCGCGAGAAGCTGAAGAAATACGGCAAAGTTCTCGAATGCCACACCAGCGAGCACAGCGGCAGCGCCCACGCAGATGTGGACGACCAGAAAGAGCAGCCCTCCAAAGAGCTCAAATGCGAAGGCGATAACACTGGCCCGGTCACGGAACTGAAGGTGGGTACTGAAGACAACGAGCACGTAGTTGCGATCGAACCCAACCACACCGGCAAGGGAACTATTTTTGCCCTTGTTTACGTGCACACTCGTGGCAAGCAAGGCGACATTTAAGCGTTCAACATTCAATGGAGCGACGGGCGTCCCCGCCCGTCCGCCATCCCGCGCCTTTCTTGCGAACCGCAAGGCTCTGCTGTACCTTGAGACTCAGTGGAACATCC
>DATHPO010000351.1:0-12704 GCA_035483835.1 Terriglobales bacterium | reverse complement strand
AGGGTCAAGACCCCATTGCGGTACTCGGCCCGAATATTCTCGGAGCTAACCGTATTCGGCAGGGAAAAACTCCGCATGAACGCACCATAGGTCCGTTCAATTCGCAGGAAGTTCTCTTCCTTGACGTCCTTCTCGAACTTTTGCTCTCCACGGATGGTCAAGGTATTGTTTGTAATGCGGACGTCAATGTCCTTGTCTTGGAGGTCCGGCAGGTCGGCCTTTACGACCAATTCATTCTCGGTTTCGTAGATGTCTACAGCTGGCGCCCAGGTTGCTAGGTCGGCATGACCCGAGCGTTCGCGAGTAAAGTTGTCCTCGAATAAGCGATTGACTTCATCCTGTAGCGTCAAACCACGGGATTGGTCCCGGCGTGTAATAGTGTTCATATTTCTTCTTAAAGTCTTGCTGGTTGTCTTGGCGAGGGGTGGTTCAGGTAACTTCCGTTGTATTCAGGTGAACTGAAGAATCCCAGGTCCACAACCACAGTGTGCTCCTGCTGCCCTATTGTCAATGCAATTAGTATACCGCACTAGAAATATCGTAATGGGGTGTGGGCGATTTGCAAGCTGAGGATATCAGAGGCTTTATGGCTGTCGTGCGGATTCCACTCGCGCGCCCAACGCGCTGGTATTCCCTGTCGCAAGAGCCGGTTACTACTGATAATGCGAATTACCGGCACGTTATCGCCGGCGTACGGTGGCGTCTTTTTCAAACGAGGACTTCTCATTCGCGATCGGCAATTTCTCGCACCGAAGAACGTATACTTGCGACACACCCCGCCTGGGGAGCGATGAAAATGCCAGACGACGAGGGGATTCAAACAGTTCTAGACGGCAGAAAAGTGAAGTCTTACAAACGCGGAAAGAGTGAACCTCTGTGTTGATCAAATTCCGGCGAGTCGCGATGTTTTGAAGCCAGGATATGAAATGTTCGAGCATCCGCGATTCGAACGTGGAACCTGTTGCCAATCTCTGCACTGAAGTCGGCTAGTCAAATGCAAGAGCTGCATACGCGTGAATTTTGAGCGCCCATCGCCGGCCTGGACAATCAATCCTTCCCGCTACTGCTCGTCGCCTCGGCTAGTCTCCGCTTCCAGGACGGAATGACGAAGCGCTTCTGTCGATGAGCCTGGATTTCGATGTCGAATAAGTTGGAAGTGTTTGTTGAGCCATATCTTACTGCGTAAGCTCGAACCGCTTTAGCGCTCTCGTAAAGCCCTTTTGCAAGGAAAAGGAAAATCATAAGAGAACTAAAAAGTGCGACGTACCCAAAAACAAAGATCACAAAAGCTGCGATCACTTGTACCTCGAAATTAAGTGCTGGAAAAGTGGCCATTGGCAACCTCGTAGGCGGCTGCGTTCTTAGACCTTAATGAACGCCCGTGTGAACTTGCCCTCAAACTCCTAAGATGCGAAAGGCCAAGCAGCCAAAGAACAATCAGGACTGTGGCGATTCTACCGAACATGCTTTCATCATCTAGCTTTTAGCGCGAGAACATCGGCGATCTCTTTTCGGCTCGTTTATAGCCCGGCCGAAAAGGAAAATCCGTCCAAACTGAACGCGCGGACTTTAAGGGAATGACGAGAATTTGCCAAGTCGGCAAGAAAGAGTGCACATCCGGATTCGATCGATAATGCAGTTGAGGTGCTAAGGCGCATCGACGTGCGGTTCCAACTCTCGGCAAAACTCGGCAGCGACTGCCTCGCGAGGGACCGGTGACTCTGGCACTGCGGCGCCTTGTTTCGCGGTTTGAGGAACTCGGCTGGAGACACGCTCGGCCTCGGTGTTGTCGTTGCCGTTCCGAAGAACGCCTTGCGAGCTTTCTCAAACGAATCTTCTGCCATTAGATCTCCCGGTTTCATTTCAGTTTTTTAATTGATTAGCCGGCTCTCTACCGTATTCAATCGTTTCGCGAGCAACACGACCGCCATCTGGGCTATCGAATTAGAGCGCAATCATAAAGACGCTCCGGTCGAGCGTCTGTGCAATTGTGAACAGTTATAGTTCTAGCGGCGCGGATAGCAAGCCGACAGCCGACGCAAAACGCTCGGGCAACAAAGCGATTCATAGCGCAATTAGTCCGCGAAACACTTCTGCCTGATCTTTTGCGTCGGTAAGCATATTGTGGTTCTACAACGGACTGCGAATTCCCCATGTAATATGCTTTGATATCAAGCGCACCCCGAAAGTGGTTTCACGACGAATATGACTACGAAAATTCATGCCGCATTTACTCGCTCTACGTCATATGGCAGTCATATGGCAGATTGGCTTTGACGGCGGACATTTTGCTCCGCCCGGTAGCAAAGACAGACGAGTGATAACGAGCCCGGAGGATCAGTCACTTGGACGGTTAACGGCGGGTGGCGCACCGCCACCCGTCACACTGGGGCTGGAGGCTTAATGCCAATGAACCGCCTACTTTCTCCATAGCAGTTGATTGGTCTCGAAGCTAAAAGCAACCTGCTTCGCATCGAGCGATGCCAGTCCCAGGTATCCCGAAACGCCGCTGAGCCTCTTTGCTCCAGGTGCGCTGATCAGAACAACTTCCCTATCGAGATCCTGGCCGCCCAGACGAAGGCGGGACACGATGGCTGTGCGGTTTTCGAGAGGTCCGCCCAGACCCACTACGCCGGTTCGCCCTTCCACACGATAATTCGCGAGTAGGTCCTTGACCGTGTCTTCATAAAGAACGATTCCGCGTGCACCCGTGTCCGCGACCATCCAGACTGGCCGCTGGTCGAGCTCTACTTCCACCCTGAGCGACTTAGCGTCCGCACGCATGGGCACACCGCGCATTCCTTCCGTCGCTGTGGGACCGAGCACCACGCGTTCTCTCGCGTAGTCAACAAGAAAACTCTGCCTGCGCAACTGATCGAGGCCGATCACGCCGTCCACATGTACTCCGGTCGAGCGCAAGTACCCAAGGTCTTCGATCATGACCCGAACGTTGCGAATGCGCTCTGGCCCGAAGGTCATTTCCTGTACTTCTGTCCATTCCAGCGCCACAGTTTTGTCGAAGTTGATTACCTTTGCCGGCTGACCGTGAAGTCCAAGTCTCTCCGCCACTCGGCGGTCGATCGCGGTGCTGCTTGCTCCTGTATCCAGTAAAAACCGCAAATTGTCGGCATTGTTTACGCTGCCCCGGCCCACGGCCAAGTAGCCGCCATAGACTTCAATGGCCATTTCGTTGCTAGCCAGTTGCGTCCTGGTGCCGCCGACGGCCGCGCCGCACACAACCGATAGCAGCAGCGTTCCCAGCAGCACAACGACGTTTGTGCGATCCATGACGGTACCTGCTTCGAACCACAGTAGCGAGCACGTCTAAACTGACGTGAGTGAAGCAGCAGCTCCATAGCACCCCTCTGACCTCTCTCTGGAACATGTGTGACATCACAAAGCACCGACCGACATACATTTACAGCGAGTTCTGACATAGGGTCCGTGCAACATTCCTGCTCGTTATTTCGTCTATAATACCGACCGAAAAACTGTGTTATCGAATTCACGCACCGTCTCGCCGCCAGATCTGCCGCGCTATCGTTTTGGCAATTTTGAATTGGATGTCCATTCGGGTGAACTCAGAAGAAACGGCGCGAGGGTGCGTCTTCAGGACCAGCCCTTCCTTGTTCTCCGAAAGTTGCTGGAGAGCGCCGGCGCGGTTGTCGCGCGCGAAGATCTTCATGCGGCGCTTTGGCCGGCGGACACCTTTGTTGATTTCGATACGAGCCTGAACACAGCCATCAAGCGTCTGCGTGAAGTACTTGGGGACTCCGCGGATACTCCCGTTTTCATTGAGACGATTCCCCGCCGTGGGTATCGTTTCCTTGCCCCGGTTCAAGTCATTCAGGATAGCCGCCTCTCGCCGGTTCAGCGTGCTGCTAACACTTCGCCGACTGCCTTTGCACGCCTTCGACCCAGGCTCGTTGTGGCTGGGCTATTTGTGGCCGTCGTTGTCGCCGGCTTGCTCGTTCTCGTTCGTTTGCCCGTAGCCGTGCCACGCGTTCTGGACTCGACTCAGATTACATTTGACGAAATGGGCAAAGGCCGTCTTTATCTGCACGAGGGGAAAATCTACTTCAATGAACAAGCCTCTGATCGCGTCACGCTCTTGGAAGTTCCTTCCGTCGGCGGCACACCCGTTCTGCTGGCCTCCTCCTATCCCGGTCTGTTTCTTAGCGGCGTCTCTGCTGATGGCGCGAAGCTTCTGGTTGCTCCGGCGACCACAAAGGACGGTCCTTTTCCGCTCAAGATCATGGATTTGCCATCAGGGTCCTTGCAAAGTGTCGATGGGATTGAGTGTAGTGACGTCTCGTGGGCGCCCGGCGGCAAAATCATCTGCGCCAGGGATCAAGATGTTTTCCTGTCCGATCCAGATGGGTCCCATCAGCACAGACTTGTTTCCGCATCGGGTCTGGTCTTCCACATGCGCTTCTCTCCGGATGGCGCTCGCTTGCGTTTCTCTGTCGGCGGCAGGATGACCAGCCAAAGCACAATTTGGGAAGCACAACCCGGCGGCACAGGTCTTCATCAGGTCCTGACGGAAATGACGGATTTCCCGGATCGATGTTGTGGCGAGTGGTCACCCGACGGCCGCTACTACTTTTTCCAGACCGACCGCGATGGCCAGAGCAGGATTTGGGCTCTGGCGGAGCGTCACTCCTTCTGGACCAGGAGCCCTGCGCCCATTCCCCTCACCACGGTTCCGCCTAACTTCTACATGGGCACGCCGAGCGAAGACGGAAAGAAACTGTTTGTCACTGCCGCGGAGCCGCGCGCCGAACTTGTGCACTACGATTCTTCGTCTCGCCAATTTGTGCCATTTCTCTCTGGAATTTCGGCCGGCGATGTCGAAGCGTCGCGCGATGGTCGCATGCTTACCTACGTCCGTTACCCAGAACACACTCTTTGGCGTTCCAAAGTCGACGGCTCCGAGGCTGCTCAACTCACCGGGCCTTCTCTTCGCGCCACGCTGCCGCATTGGTCCCCAGACGGCTCGCGCATTGTTTTTTCCGGCGCTCGTCCGGGCCGTCCTTGGAACATCTTCCTGATTCCTGCCGCTGGCGGGCCGGCCGACCAATTGACCTCCGGCACAGTCTCCGATCTTGATCCCACTTGGGTTCCAGACGGCTCGACGATCGCCTACGGCCAAACGCGACTCGAGGGCGGCAAGCAAATCGTATCAATTCAGTTGCTTGATCTGGCTTCTCGACGCAGCACCACTCTCGCCGGCACGGATGGCATCTGTTGTCCTCGCTGGTCTCCCGATGGCCGCTATCTCCTTGCTTCTCACGCGGACTATGGTGATCTTCTCCTCTACGAATTTGCTATCCGAAAGTGGACTGTAATCGCCAAAGACCTTGGGCCCATTGGCTATATGGAATGGACAAACGACGGCAAAAGCATCCTCTTCGATACGCTCCTGGTGCAGGATCCCGCCTTCTATCGTCTTCGCCTCTCCGACTTGCACTTGGATACGATCGTGAGAATCGGTGATGTCCGTCGCTACTACGGCCCATTTGGGCCTTGGACCGGCATTGCGCCTGACGGCTCCCCCCTCCTGGTTCGCGACATCAGCAACGAAGAAATTTACTCCCTCGACCTGCAACTCCCTTAAATCAACACAGGGGACCGACGCACGCGCCCGGCGCGATGGTGTCTCTGCCTCGGAACCCCCTTGGCGAGGCGCGATTGATTCGTTGCGTCCCCGCTCTGTATGATTCGCTAAATTACGGGGGGCGTCATGACCAAGCTGTGGTTGCTCAAGGCCGTCACGGGCGCTGCAGCGCAAATTTCGAAGCGTCACTGCCTTTGATGCGTCGGAACTTCTTTTCTGCTTCCAACAGTCCTGTGGCGATCAAACGCAGCGGCTGATTTCCTTCGCGCCAACGTTTTACGTTCCGCGCCACCCGCAGAACGGTCGACAAGCACGATTCGATCGGGTTGGTAGTGGCCAGTTTTCGCTGCAACACCGCTCCTACTCCCAAGCGATCTACCGTCAGCGTTTCTTCCAGCCCTTCCTCCCAGCTCCGGCCAGCGCTCGGATTGATCCGCTCCAGTTGCCGGAAGATTTTCTGCAGCGCCTCTTTGGCCTCCGCGTAGTTGTTCATCGCGTAGGCATTGCGCATCCGCCGGTCGTATAACCGGCATTACATCGTCCGCTAGATGCTCCAAGTACGTCGCGTTCGTCCCGAATTGGTTTTTTGCAAGTGGGGCAGCCAGTCACCACGACACCACGGGCCACCCTGGGCCATCGCAGGAGGATCGTCAACGAGGGTGTCCCACGAATGCCGCATGAGTTCTTTTTTCGCTGCTTTTAGAATTTCGCGTTTCTTTTCGATGTCCATAAATCGAGGGGAGCGTGTGATCCGAGTTGAAGTAAAATGTCGCCTCTAACCGCGCTCTAACCGTAAACCTTAACTTCCGCAGACAATTTCGCTGCAGGGCTTCGCTCACTATGAGAAAGGGGCTTGTTAGGTACACGAATATCGTGTACACTTTTTACGTATGAAAAACATTACATTGAGTGCGGACGAACAACTGATCGAGCAGGCGCGCCTGCTCGCCAAATCACAGCATAAGACGCTCAACGCAATGTTCCGCGAATGGCTGCAACAGTTCACCGCACAAAGCGGCGGCGCGAAGGAGTTCGACGCTTTGATGAAGCGCCTGAAGCATGTACAGGCGGGGCGGCGCTTCAGCCGGGAAGAGATGAATGAGCGGTAGGTTCTTTCTCGATACAAACATTTTCGTATATTCCTTCGACGCGAATTCGCCGAAGAAGGCTGCGCAAGCCAAGAAGCTGATCAGAGGTGCAATCGAGACGCACGGCGGAATTGTTAGCTATCAAGTAGTGCAAGAGTTCTTCAATGTTGCCCTTCGCCGTTTTTCAAGACCTATGACTGGCGTAGATGCGGAACAATATTTGTCGACCACGTTTCGTCCACTCCTGTCAGTTCATTCGTCGCAAGCTTTGTATGGAGAGGCGCTGAGGATTGGAGCCAGGTTCCGGTTGCCTTGGTACGATTCGTTGATTGTCGCTTCGGCGATCGAAGGTCAATGCGACGTTCTTTGCAGTGAAGACTTCCAGGATGGGCGGCAAATCGGAGGCGTGACGATCTCCAACCCCTTTGTCTGACAAGAGCTTGGCTGAGCACCCCGCTGGTTGTGGAAGTCCCCGACGCCAACATTGTGACGTTGTTCACGCCGCGCGCAAGCTCGTCTCCGGTGGCTTGGTACGTTCAGGTCGATTGCAGTGAACTAGAGATCGCCGAGATTCCTCACGACGCTTGCCCGTTGCGGCTGCACCTGCGCAGAAGATACGGCCCCAATGTCCAACTCGGTGAAATCACCGGATGGGAAGATCGCAACCGTCCAGCAGCCGCGCCGAGGTTCAATAGGGGCGGTACCGTCTACCACGCCACGTTTTCTAAGCCCGGTTCCCAAGTTGGACCCAAGTTTGCGATCAGGCAGACAGTCAGCATGCGCGGTCGCGCCGACTGTTTGGGGCGACGCGCTCTCGCGTGCTTGTATCACTTTGCCCACGCCTCAAAGATCGTGCGTTCCAATTGCAGAGAGCATCAATGGAGTGCGGAGTGCTTTCGACGAACCCTAATCCTTGAGCTGCTATCAGGAACTACATTTGTTACAACTGAAGGTCGAGCCACAATGACTGGATGTATTTCCAACACGTGGTCCCGGATCGTACCGCTCGGCACCGGGTGCCGACTTTCGAGTGCGTCGACGACGGAGCGCTGTGTGCGGGCGCCTGAAGGTCGAGTTCGACTGCGCCGCTGATGCGCATGGCAGCGTCTGGACCTCATCCGCCGGCATTCTCACTTAAGCTTTTCGAAAACTCCGCGCCGGGAACCTCTACTTGTTGAGCTTGCTCTCAAGATCCGGTACGAACATCGGCTGCGCGCCCGGTTCGATCTTTCGCGCTTCCCTGAGTGCCGTGTCCCACTCCTGCCGCGCCTCCTCCTTTCGCCCCATTGCCGCGAGCGCATCTCCCCGCGCCTCGTGCCCCAATATCGAAGATGGATCGATCGCCACCGCCTCCTCCGCCAGCGCCAGCGCCAGCGCCGCCTCGCCTTTCCCCACAGCTGCGGTCGCATTCTGCGCGCGGCTCAGTGCAGCCGCCTGCGTCATATCAAACCGGCCGCGGTAGATCATCACGGCGTGGTCAATTGTTTCTTCTGGTTTGGCGCTTCGGAACGCATCGTACGGATTGAGCGACGCCGCCGGCCACTCGCATCCCGACAGATCCCCCGCGCTCACAAGCACGGTGCCTTCAATCACCGCCGGCACGTTGTCCGCCCCTCCCACCCAGTTCGTATCCACGGTCGGCAAATGGTGACAACTAATCCCGTAGGTCTCCGGGTTCAACTCAGGATACGCAAAATAGGCGAACCAGCACTGTTCTCCTGGATGCCGCTCCTGCCACGCTCTCACCTGGAAGAGTTGCTGCGCCCAATCCACGTTCGAATCGCTCAGTAGCTTATGCACGTTCGCCGGCCCGCCCCATGCTTCGTTCGCGTAGGCCATGGCATTGGGAAACGCCGCGAGCGACGAACCCACGTGTGCCGCCAGCAGCAGGCCGCACACGGCGAACCACTTGCGGTTCGATGCCGCCAGCGCCGCAACTCCGCCGCCGGCCAGCACAAACAAATAGGCATAAAACGGCAACAGGTGCCGTGCCCCAATGTTCATTCCCGACACCATCGCCACGGCCAGATAGAACAGCGCAGGAAATAGCAGAAAATCCACTTCGCGTCCCCATTTCAGTTTCCGGGTCGCCGCCGCATACATCGCCAGGCCTGCCAAGGCCAGCAGTCCGAGCGTCGTCTTGATCGCGATCACCGACGGGAAGTACCACCACACGCCGTGTGCGATGTTCCGCCCAAATATGAATGTCGGATAGAACAGCGCCATCCGCCCTACGTCCACCAGACCGATCAGGTAAGACTCCGGCAGCAGGTGCAGCCGACCCACAAGATTGATGATCCACGAAACATGCGATCCGAGCGGCGCCACATAATCCCCGAGCGTTGTGCTCATCTTCAGTGCCGCGGGCCGCGCCGCGTAACGAAAACCGTAGAAGCTCCACAGCACCAGCACGCCGATCAGAAAAATCCCGCAGAACGCTCCCGCCAGCCGTAGCGCCTCCCGCGCCCGCGTTCCTTTCTCCGCCGCTGCGATCTCGCGCGCGATCAGCAGCACCAGGATTGGCGCCAGCATCACTCCGGAATGCTTCGTCGCCAGCAGGAGGCCCGCCACCACGCCGGCCACCACCAACCGCTTCGCCGTGGGGTGCTTCACGTACCGATAGAAACACCACGTACTCGCCAGAAAAAACAGCGAGACGCCGATGTCCGTCGTCACCAATGCCGAATGCGCCAGAAGGTTCGGATCGAACGCGGCCAGCGTCAGCGCGAAAATCGCCGCCCAGTCCCCGAACGATTCCCGCGCCGCCAGGAAAACCACCAGCGAAAGCGCCACGGACAGGAGGCCGGCCGCCACCCGCATTTCGAAAACCAATTGGTTCCGATCGCCGTCGTTCCGTGCAAGCCAGTCCCGCCCGTCCAAATACGCCTCGGTTTTGAAGTCGCGGCCTTTCAGCTCCGGCACCCACAGAGCCTGCCCCAGCAGCGGCGCCGTCGCCAGCAGCTTTACGAACGGTGGGTGCTCCGGGTTCAGTCCGTAGTCTTTGGTGTGCCACATCATGTAACCGGCAAACATGTGGTTGCCTTCGTCGAACGTGAGCGATTCGCGGTGGACCATCATTAGCGTCAGGACCATCTGTGCACCGATCAGCCCCGCCACGATTCCCCACAGCATCCACCCGGAAAGTTTTGGCACGCTCTTCCCATCCCTTGAAATTCACGCGGACCTCTTATGTCGAATGATCCGTCGCGTGCCGCATCCCTTACGCGGCCGGGTTCTATCGTCCCACGGTGTATGTCAGGTTATTCTTCCGAGAGGCGAATTTCGCTTCATTGAGGTTGATGCGAAAGCGCTCAACCCGCTCAATACCACAAGTATCCATAGCGCAGCGCGAATGGTCGAAAGCTGCGCGACAAACCCGATCAGGGGCGGACCGGCAAGGAAGCCAACATAACCAGCAGTCGTGACTACGGCGAGGCTGGGGCCCGGTGCGCTGCCTTCAATGTTCCCGGCAGCCGCAAACGTATTGGGAATGATCGTAGCTAGACCTGCTCCAGCGCACGTAAATCCCACCAACGCCGAACCCACATTGCCGAACAATAAGACGAAGACCAGCCCTGCCGCGGCTAAAAGTGCCCCGTAACACACGAGGTGCCTGCGGCCGAGCTTCCCAGTGAGATAGTCGCCTGTCAGACGACCTCCAGCCATAGCGGCTGAGAACACCGCATATCCAAGAGCGGCCAGTCCTGGCCCCGTGAGAACCGAAGTACGAAGATAAATGGCGCTCCAATCGGCGATTGCACCTTCAGTGAGCATAATCGAAAATGCAAGAAGAGCGAGAGCACCTAAGGGAACGGACCACGCAAAGGTGCCTCCGGATGCCACTTTCTCTCGATCCGAAGGGGCTGAGGGAAGCGGAAGCCACCTGAATGCAAGCATGGACATTGCGACAAGCGCTATGCCGCTGACCCAAAAGTGAACCCCGGCCGGAACCGCACGTGAAGCGACCAATCCCCCTAGCGCAGATCCGGCCATTCCACCCAAACTGAAGAGGGCATGGAATGAGGACATGATGTGACATTGGTATCGCTTCTCGAGCATCACGGCGTGAGTATTCATCGCTACGTCCATCGAACCACCCATCGCCCCATAGAAAAGAAGAGCGACCGACAGCGTCAGGACCGTATTGGATTCGGCAATCAAGGGCAGTGCGAGGCCAAACCCCAGCGTCGATCCAATCACGATGCTCAGACTACCGAACTTGTTAATGAGCCATCCAGCTACAGGCATGGCGAAAACCGAACCGATTGCCGCCATCATCAGCGACCTGCCCAAAACGGCGGGAGAAAGATGTAGCTGCGCCTGAAAGGCAGGAATCCTCGAAGCCCAGGTAGCGATGATCAGTCCGTGGACCAGAAAGACTAAGGACACGCTTATGCGTACCTGTTGGAGGCTGCGTTGCCGCATCAATCGGGGTCCGTGCGATTCGAGCGCCCACTTATTGAGCTGTACTGTGAATTTGATTGGCGACAGCGGCCGCCCGGAACAGGGATGTCGAATCGGCTTTCGACTCTTGCTGCAGTCTTTTCGACCGTGTCAAACAGTACAGAGTTAATTCCTAAACAAGCCGCCGCCTCGATGTTTTCGGCGCGATCATCCAGATACAAGATGTCTTGAGGGGCCGCCTTGAGTAGTTCGAGACAATTTCGATAGATTGCCGGCTCCGGCTTTATTGACCGGTAGTCGCAGGAATAAATCACGTATTCAAACGTAGAGAGGCTCTGAAAGGACTTCGTCACATAGCGACTGAGTTCGAACGGCATGTTTGAGAGAAGTGCTAATGGGATGCCTGCGCGGTGCAACAGCTCTGCCCATTGCACAGCGCCTTGATTTGGTCGCGTTATACTTTCGCTATCGAGCTTGATTAGCGTCGCTATCTGATCTTTGCTCAAATCCAGTTCTTGCTGGCGAACAACGGCTGTCCAGTAGGCAGGTCCATCGATATCACCGCGGTCGTACGGCGGCCGCAGCTTCCAGTAAAGTTCTGAGAATCGCTCATCGACGATGCCGCAAACAAGCGCCATCGCTTTCATGTCCTCCGGCGTTTGGTCGAGGCAAAGAACGTTTCCGTAATCGAAGACGACTGCTCGAACCGAGCGCTTTCGCGAAGGACCTTGTATGGCGCTGAATTTGGCAGTAACATGCACAAAACGGAATGGTACACGCATAAACGTGCATATTCAAGTGGATTCGTGCAATATGGTGCAGAATGAAACCGCGAGCTGAAGCAGACCAACTCGCCCTAAAGGAAGAGCGCCACCAACACATCCTGGAGCTACTTGGCAGCGAGGGCCGAGTCCTCGCCGCGGACCTCAGCGGTCGATATGGTGTCTCCGAAGACACGATTCGTCGAGATCTGCGCGAATTGGCGCGTTCGGGAAAGATCCAACGGGTACACGGCGGCGCGCTGCCTCGCCGCGCGGAGGCTGTTCCTTTCGTTTCTCGTCAACAAATCGATATTGAGAGCAAGACCGGAATTGCTCGAGCGGGGGCTGACATGATCCGCGATGGTCAGGTAGTGCTGATTGATGGAGGTACCACGAATCTAAGAATTGCTTCTTACCTTTCAAGAGAGCGTTCGACAACGATTGTTACCAACAGCCCGCCGCTTGCGCTTGCGTTGGCGGATCATCCGAAGGTGAGCGTGCTAATGCTCGGAGGAAAGCTTCATAAACAGGAGCGGGTCACGACGGGCATCGAGACCATTCGGGGAATCGAATCCATCCGCGCTGATCTATGCCTTCTTGGAATGTGCAGTTTGCACCCGGAGGTCGGAATAACCGTGGGCGACCGAGAAGAAGCGTACGTGAAGAAAGCGATGATAGGGGCTTCAACGGAAGTTGTTGGCCTGATTTCACTTGGAAAAATGGGGACGTTCCTGCCTTACCTCGTCGGTGCTGCTTCCCGACTGACACGTTTGATCACCGATGCCTCGAACGAAGATGTCCTGAATCCCTACCGCTCCCAAGGCATAGAAGTCA
>DATHPO010000350.1:0-111384 GCA_035483835.1 Terriglobales bacterium | reverse complement strand
CCTTGATGAATAAGGGCTTTGAGGTCATTGAGGCCTGTCGTTTGTTCAATCTGCCGCCGAGCCAGGTGCAGGTCATGGTTCATCCCCAGTCCACGATCCATTCCATGGTCGAATTTGTGGATGGCAGCATACTTGCTCAGTTCTCAGTGACCGACATGCGGCTGCCGATCCTCTATGCTCTGACATTTCCAGAACGTATTGCATCCGATATGCGCTTCCCGGTCATGGACTTACGACACCTCGATTTTGAACCACCGGACATGGGAAAATTCCCTTGCCTGGGTCTGGCCTATGAGGCAGCGGAGGCTGGGGGCGCAAAGACGGTTGCATTGAATGCCGCCGACGAGGTCGCGGTGGCCGCATTTCTCGATGGTTGTATACGTTTTACCCAGATTCCTGACATAATTAAAATGGTTCTTGCCGAAACGAAAGTCGGGGAGCTGGAATCTATAAATAAGGTATTGGAAGCAGATGCGGAAGCCCGCCGGATCGCCCACCAAAAAATAGAGCAGTTAGGCTATGCCGGGGCGGCGCGAACAGCTTCCACCTATCGAAGGGAATAATCAAAAAATATATGTCGGGATTTCTGATAGCTGTGCTCGCGGTCGCGGTGGTTTTGGGATTCATGATTCTGATCCATGAATTCGGGCATTACGCGGTGGCGAAGTTGTTGGGCGTGCGAGTTGAAGTTTTCTCCATCGGATTTGGCAAGCGCCTTCTCGGTTTCCGCCGCGGCGACACCGATTACCGTATCAGCGCCATTCCTCTTGGCGGCTACGTGAAAATGAGCGGCGAGAATCCCATGGATGAGCGCACCGGCGATCCCGGCGAGTTCCTGTCGCACCCGCGCTGGCATCGCTTCCTGATCGCTATCGCTGGCCCGTCGATGAATATTCTGCTGGCCATTGGCCTGCTCACTTTCGTCTACCTGGTGCACTACGAATATCCAGCGGTACTGGACGAGCCCGCGGTCATCGGCTGGGTGTTGCCCGACACACCTGCGGCGAAAGCCGGAATTCAGATTGGCGATCGCATCGCCCGCCTCGACGGGATTGAGAATCCCACCTGGAAGCAAGTTGACCCCAAAGAGGCCCTGAGTCCGAATCAGCCGCTCGATGTGACCATCGAGCGCGGCGGAAAGTCTTTTGACAAGACCATCGTGCCCGAAGCCTACGGCGTAAACCAGATGGGCTACGCGGGATGGGTTCCCAAAGAGCCCAGCGTCACGGTGACAGAACTGGAAAAGGATATGCCAGCGGAGAAGGCTGGAATACGAATCGGGGATGAAATCCTGAGCGTCGATGGCCAACCAATCCCTGCTATCGAGGCCATGATCGAGGCTTTGAAGCGCACCCAGGGCAAGCCAGTCGAAATTACGGTCCGTCGCGATGGCCAGGAAAAAACTTTCACCATGCAGCCGGTGCTGGCCGACGTCCCCGGCCAGCAAGAGAAACGCTATCGTGTTGGTTTTGGCAGCCTGCCAATGAAAGTAACTGCCCTGCCCTTGGCCGCTGCTTTCCGCAAGTCGATCGAGCAGAACAAGGAAGGCTCGCTCCTGATCCTGGAACTCGTACAGAAGATGATTCAACGCAAGATCTCGATCCGGACCATCGAAGGTCCGATCGGGATTGGCCGCGCCGCCGGAGAAGCAGCCACGGAAAAAGGCTGGACCCCCCTTATGGCGCTGACCGCCGCGATCAGCCTGAACCTTGGCATCTTCAACCTGCTGCCCATCCCCATCCTCGATGGCGGCGTGATCCTGCTGCTGTTCGTCGAAAGCATCATGCGACGTGACATCAGCCTGCAGATCAAAGAGCGCATCTATCAGGCCGCATTCGTGTTCCTGGTTCTATTCGCAGTGATGGTCATCTTTAACGATCTTCAGAAAACCTTACCCGGAATGATGCACAGACTGCCGTAATATGGAGGCCGGGCGCCCTCGCCCGGCCGGACGGGAGACGCCCGGCCTCCAACCGGTACGTGCTAAACTAGACCTTCCCCATGGCAAACATTCAGCGCAGAAAAACCGTTACGTGTTCGATCGATGGCGTCCGCGTAGGCAGCGATGCACCGGTGGTGGTGCAGTCGATGACGAATACGGATACAGCGGACATTTCCTCTACCGTCCAGCAAGTCGCTGCTTTGTCGCGGGCGGGCTCCGAGCTGGTTCGCGTCACCGTTAACAACGAACAAGCCGCTGCAGCGGTCGCGCCTATCGTCGACCAGCTCGACAAGCAAGGGATAAGCGTCCCCATCGTTGGTGACTTCCATTACAACGGACACCAATTGCTCAAGAAGTATCCCGAATGCGCCCAAGCCCTGGCCAAGTACCGCATCAATCCCGGCAATGTGGGCATCGGGCGCAAGGACGACGCCAACTTCCGCACCATGATTGAAGTCGCCGTCGAGAATCAGAAGCCAGTCCGTATCGGCGTGAACTGGGGTTCGCTCGATCAAGCTTTGCTCACCCGCATGATGGACGAGAATTCGCGGCTCGCCGAACCGAAAGACGCCCGCGAAGTCACAATGGAAGCGATGGTCGTAAGCGCGCTGAATTCCGCCCAACTCGCCGAAAAGTGCGGCTTGCGCGCCGACCAGATCATTCTCAGCGCGAAAGTCAGCGGCGTGCAGGATTTGATCGATGTTTACCGCTCCTTGGCCGCACGTTGCAATTATCCGCTGCACCTCGGTCTGACCGAAGCGGGTATGGGGGCAAAGGGTGTAGTCGCATCCAGCGCCGCCCTCGGAGTTCTGCTGCAGGAAGGCATCGGCGACACCATCCGGGTTTCTCTAACGCCCGCCCCCGGCGGCGATCGCACCGAAGAAGTCCGTGTGGCGCAGCAGATCCTGCAGTCGCTGGGCATTCGCAGCTTCACCCCGCAGGTCACGGCTTGCCCCGGATGCGGCCGCACCACCAGTACGTTCTTCCAGGAAATGGCGGAACAGATTCAGTCCTACCTTCGCGAGCAAATGCCAATGTGGAAAGATCGCTATACCGGCGTCGAAGAAATGAAGGTCGCGGTCATGGGCTGCGTGGTAAACGGCCCCGGCGAATCGAAACATGCCAGCCTCGGCATTTCCCTCCCCGGCACCTTCGAAGAGCCCAAAGCCCCGGTCTACGTGGACGGCCGCCTGTTCACCACTCTCAAGGGCGATCACATCGTCGCCGAGTTCATCAAGATTCTGGATGAATACGTCGAGTCCCACTACGCCGCCCGCTCCGAAGAAACTGCGAAAGTGTAGACGCGAGCGTCTCGCTCGTGCAATCACGCCAGCAGTGACAAATTAGGATCCGACGCCTCGTCCCCAATCGGATCGGCAATGCTCCTCAACTCGGGATATTGCTTCAGCAGCGTCTCCGTCGCCTTCACCCGCTGTCCGCTTAACATATGTCGCAACTGTAGCGCGTTGACCCCTGCTTTGGCTTCGAAGTGATTGTTCGCAACCACGTAGGTGACTTCAGCCTTTTTAGCGATGCGTTCGATCTTCTCCTTCCATCCCGCTAATTCTGCCTCGCTATAAAAGTAGTTGTAGCGATCCGCGCCCTTCTCGGCTTCAAACCACTGATCGTAATTCCGTCCGTGCAGTCGCACGTATCCGACCGGCGAGGTGACGTGCTCCGTTGCTCCGAGCGAGCGCCCGATCAGCGGCTGGTCGATATTGCAGAAGGCGACATTTCTTTCTGTGAAGTAGCTAAGCGTCTCGGGATTGTTCCAGCTTTCGTGGCGCACTTCCACCACGCGGGGAAACTCGATGAACTGGCGCAGCAACGATTCCAGATATTCGCGGTTCAAAGAAGTGTTCTTGTATGAAACCGGAAACTGGATGAGCAGGGCGCCCAGCTTTCCAGGCGACGCCAACGCATCCAAGCCTTCGCGCGCCAGCCTCTCGTCTTCATCGTTGGGCTTGATGGTCGCGGCCGACGTTGGCTCCATTACCGCAATTGGAGAATGCGTGAACGAGCGGTGCAGCTTCGCAGTAAACACAAACTTCGGATTCACCGCGTCCACCTTACGCACCCAGAGCTTGGCCAATTCCGGCTTGATGTGGCCGTAGAAAGAAGTGTTGATCTCCACCACATCAAAGCACTGCGCCAGAAATTCCAGCGCATGGCGTTTCTGGCGCTGCATCCCCGGCGGATAAAACACTCCCTCCCAGTCTTTATAACTCCAGCCGGCCGTGCCGACGCGAATCTCCCGCGGGGTTTCCATAGAGTGAAGAGTTGCAGAATTGCAGGTTAGCACAGAGAAGGCGACTGCCTGCGGAGACCACCTTACTGCAGAACCAATGTTACCCAATACACGCCATTGGGATAGCTGCTGCTGCGCGCGTAGCAGGTCCCGACGGAGAAGTTATGCAACGCGCGGTCTTCGATCGCCTTGGCTACCGCATCCGGCAGAATCTCCGGCTGCGCAGTGGTGTAGCGAACAATGTAGGATCCACGAGAAGACACGGTCTTCAGGGAATCGGACCGCGCCATGGTGCAAGCGGCGCTCTCTGCAGCATCGCTATCCATCCACTGCAACTGCGGCAAGTTGCTCTCCCGCCGCAAGCGGGCGATGCTTCCGCTGACCAGGCCTCCAGCTTGACGCGGAGAATAGGCGGGTAGACGGTGTCCGAAATCTTGCGCAATATACAGCGAGTTTCCGGCACGGACCACGCCGAATCCAGCCACGTTGTAGCCAGGATTGAGCAGGTTCTCGCGATGCGGAGGTGAGTGCATCAAGCCTTGATGCGACAGCTCGACGCTGCCCGCTACCGAAACGTTCTCTCCAGCTCGATCCAGATGCAGCGTGCAGTTTGCGGCCATCCGTTCCGCCAGGGAGGGCTCACCGGCAAATTGATGCGAAAGCTGTCGCTGCGCGGCCATCGCCGCAGCATGCGCTCGCGCGGCCTGCGTCACCCCGTCGTCCATCTGCAGTGGCGCTAATCCTTCCTGCGCCCGCGCCTGGTTCGCCAGATTGAATAGTTCGCGCTCGGCCTGGGCGTCATAAGGTGTTGAATCATTGGGGGAGGGCCACTGCGCCGAGGCCACATTCAAAACCTTTGCAGGCGGCGACTTCGGATCCTTTACCGGAGCCGCTCCGCCGATCAGAAACACCGCCAGCCAAGCTGTTGGGACCCGAAACATGTTCGCCTTAGCTACGTTCAGGACCCGGGAGGATCACGTTTTGGGGGACCAACTTTGCAGCTTTGTTTCTGTGACCATACGCTCTAGAATCGAGCTAGGCACCATTACAAGGGAGACACTTCGAATTGACTTTCTTCGCGCCCCTGCTTGGTCTTCTTTTCGTTCTGCAGCTAGTACTTCTGATACTGGCTATTTTGGTATTCCAGCGAAGGTTTGGCACTTCCACGCAACTTCAAGCATTAAAGCAACTTGCATGTCAGGCGGAGGCCTGGCAGGCGACCCTGTCCGCCCAGTTCGCCTCGGCGACAGCCGATACGGCTATGCGGCTCGAGCAGACCAAAGGGGCCATTGGTCTACAGGTCGCCGACCGCTTGGGCGATGGCTTCTCGGCCATTCGTTCCGCCGTTGAGGAGCAGATGAAGGCGGGGCGGCAAGAACAGGCAGGCCGGCTGACCGAGGTTCGTACCGAGCTGACCACCGCGCTCGCGCTGACCACGGCCCAGCTAAAATCCGAGTTCGACAACCTGAACCAGAAGACTGCTCTGAGCCTCGATTCCATCCGCGACCGCGTCGACGCTCGCTTGCTTGCGATTACCGACCAGGTCCAGCAAAAACTCGATCAGAACATCAAGGAAGGTTTTGCCCAGTTCGAAAAAGTGCAGCAGCACCTGAAAGCGGCAGAAGAACAACTCCGCGAGGTCGGGGCCCTTGGGCACTCGATCAACGACTTGAACAATCTGCTCAAGCTGCCTCACCTGCGCGGCCGCTTTGGCGAAGCCAGCCTTGAACGCCTGCTTGCCGACTTCCTCCCCGCCCACATGTTCGAAATGCAGGCGCAGTTGCCCGAGGGCGGCGGGCGCGCCGACGCTATTATTCAGTTCCCTGACCGCCGCTTGCCCATTGACGCGAAGTTCCCGCGTGAGGCGGTGTTGGCGCTGTTTGAAAGCAATGTTGAAGCTGAGATCGAAGAGGCCCGGGTCGCGCTGGTGCGAGTCATGAAGGCAGAAGCAAAGCGCATCAAGACCTACATCCAGCCGGAAAACGGCACCACCGACATCGCCCTCATGTATTTGCCCAGCGAGACGCTCTACATGGAAGTGATCCGCAACCGCGAGCTCGCCGACTGGCTCAACCTCCAGCACGTCTTCCCGGTTTCGCCGAACTCTTTGCTCATGACGTTGCAAACCATCGCCCTGGTGCACAAATGGTACGAAGTCGCCAGCCGTTTCGAAAAGAGCCGTCTGGAATTGTCAAAGGCACAAAAGTCCTTCGACTTCTTCCAGAGCCAATTTGAGAACGTTGGCAAGAATTTGAATAAGGCTCAGGAAGCCTTTGAAACAGCGCAAAAACATCTGAAGACATATCGCGGCCGAGTAACCGTGCTGAGCGGCCAGGAGCAGTTGGATCTGGACGCAGCCGCCGCCAACGCAACCCTCAAAAAGAACGACGAACCCATGCTGCCTCTCGCCGACAAAGCCAGCGCCTAGCTCTTGCAATGGAAGATCGAGGATTGGAGCAGGTAAACGCCGGCGGAAGAGTTTTCCGACATCGAGGAAACAGCGCTTTTGTCCCCTTGACAAGCTTTCCGCAGCGGAGCTCTTTCGGATTTTCCCGTGAACTCGTGAGGGCCGAACCAGCTCTCCATCCCGCGAGAGTATACTTCGAAAGCTTGGCCCACTGGCCCTAGCTTAGCTGAACTCGTGGAGGAGCGCATGTTTGACCATCCACGTATTTTTTTCCTGGTCTCATTCTTCGTGCTGTGGATCTCGGCGCAGGCCGGTGCCTACTGGCGCAGGCGGCGGGTCCTGACCGAGGAGCAGCGTGAAGATTTCGGGGTCATCGAGGCCGCTACCCTGACGTTGCTCGGCCTCATCATCGGATTCAGTTTCTCGATGGCCACAAGCCGTTACGATCTGCGTAAGACTTACGAGGAAGCGGAGGCGAATGCGATTGGTACCGAATATGTCCGGGCGGGGCTCGTTCCCGGCGCGAATGCAGCGGGGGTGCGCACGCTGCTGAGAAAGTATCTCGCTCTGCGCATTTTGTTTTACCGAACGCGCGACGAGCGCGAACTTCAGCAGATTAATGCTGATACGGCTCAAATACAAAACCAGATGTGGTCCGCGGTGCAGGATCCAGCCGTGGCGCAACCGTCACCCGTAATCGCTCTCGCCGTTGCGGGCATGAACGACGTGTTGAATTCCGAGGGATACACTCAGGCCGCATGGTGGAATCGGATTCCGACCGCCGCCTGGGATTTGATGATAGCTATCGCCGTCTCCTGCAACCTGTTGATCGGGTATGGAACACGGAGTACCGGAGCAAAATCCGGCCTGCTGTTTGTTCTGCCGCTGGTTGTGTCTATTTCGTTCCTTCTCATCGCGGACATCGACAGCCCGCGCGGAGGCTTCATTCACATTGCCCCGCAAAATCTCGTGAGCTTGCAGCAGTCCCTGCCGAACTGATTGTTAGGCCACTCGACGTCCGCGACATCGCTCATCAGTTCAGTCCGGAAACCACATACAGCACCGAAAATGTCTGGTAGTAGGTGTAGGCAAACGCGGAGGCATCCAGGTTGGTGATCACGGGCGCGATTGAGACCACTCCGCCCAAATCTGGGGGGACCAGTTCGCGAACCGGTTTCGTCTTTCCGGTGGCAATGTCCAGGCGCTGAATCTTCAGCGGCAGTTCTCCGGTGCGGTAGACGTACAACGCCGTGCTGTCAGCGGACCACTGCGCCAGCACGTAGCCAGGCTCGACGTCGGGGATATGGCGCGCCGGGCCTCCATCGAGTGGGAAGAGATCCAGTTTGTAGTCCGCAGTCTCCCCCGCGAGGAATTTTCCGTCGGGCGAAGGCAGAGTGGCATAGATGCCTTCAGGAGTGACCGGCACAGGTTTCCCTCCGGCAGCATCGACAACATAGGTACGCCCTGAGTGTCCGGGTTCATTTCCGTTGATCACGATTCGCTTCCCATCGGGGAGGAAGTGAGCGCCGTTTTGCAGGCGCTCCAGTTCCGGCAAAGCGATCTCACGGGACTGACCTGGGCCAACGGAAAGGAGAGTGAGCCGCGCTGGCCCGGTTCGCGAGAATGAAATTGCCCATTTACCGTCAGGCGACAGCGTGTCCGCCGTGCCGTCACCCAAACGGATGGGCGGCGAGCCGTCAACCTTACGAATGGCAACCGCGTTGTTCAGCCCGGCAGGTTCCGCGCCTTCTTCGAATAATACCGACTGGCCGTCGGGCGAAATATCCTTCGCAATGCTCCAGTCGTACCAGGAAAGATCCTGTACCTGTTTGTCCTTTCCGCTCCACTCCATGGCAAGCCGCTCAACGTCGAGGGTGGCCAGAATCCGTCCGTCGGGAGCAATGTCTTGCATGGTCAACCCGCCCGGGGCGGTGAGAACTTTGCGCTGGCGTCCGGAGAGGTTCAGCGCCCACAGAGAACGATTGCTCGACCCGTTTTCCACGGCACTGAACCACACTTCCTTGCCTTGCGGAGACCACGCCAAACCGTATTCCCAACCCCAATCGGACGACAGCGTGGTTTTGTGTCCCATCAGATCGATGACGCAAACCGAACCGCCGTCGTCCCACCGCTTGGGATGATCGAGGAACGCGATGCGGTCTCCTTGGGGCGAAAAGCGGATGTTGCTGATCGAGCCGCTGGTTTGGTAGAGAACTTTGCCAATCGGATATTCCAGCTTGTCGCGTCCGTTCACATGGTGCACCACGGCCAGCTGTCCGTCCGGACTCCAGTCTGCCCACGCCACATCCTGGAGAATCTCGCGGGGCGTACCTCCAAGCATGGGCGCATCGGCCAGCATTCCGCCCTCGAAGTCGAGGCGGGAACCAGGCCTCCCGCGCATGGTGAGTGCCAGTTCGCTGCTGCGCGAGATGCCCAGCAGATAAGCAGAACTTAGACCCAGCGGACGGGCGAGCAATGAGTCAGGGATTGTGGAATAGATCTGCAGTGGGTGGCCATTCCACGAGGCTCCATAGACTACGGTCCGCCCGTCAGGAGTAAAGCGAGCGGAGTAAACCGTCCCGCGCTCAAAGGTAACGCGCCGGAATTCGGGATTCTGAACCGTCCTGAGCCGGATTCCCAGATAGATCGCAGCGGTTACCAGCAGCAAAGCAGCAATGATGCGCAGCATCCACGTCCCAAGGTGGGTAGTCTCCAGGCGGAAAGGGAGGATTTGCCTGCTGGTCGTAACCTCCGCCAAGGTGCTCAGCGCGAAGGCGAGATCGCGCGCCGACTGGAAGCGGTTCTCCGGCTCTTTTTCCAAACAATGGCGCACGACTTGCTCAAATGATTCGGGAATGTCCTGACCTTCCCGAATCATTTCCGGAGGATCCTCTTTAAGGATCAAGGTCATGGTGTCGACCTGGGTCTCTCCCGCAAAGGCGCGCTTGCCGGTAAGCATCTCGTAAAAAATCGCGCCAAAGCTAAAGATGTCAGTGCGATGATCCACCACCTTGCCGCGCAACTGCTCGGGAGACATGTACGCGATGGTTCCCAGCAAGGAGCCCGACCTAGTCTGGGTTGTCATGCTCGCTATCGAGCCCGCTTCACCAGCCTCGGAGTCAAACGCGGAGTTCAGCAGTTTGGCAATACCGAAATCGAGGATTTTGACGCGTCCATCTTTGGTGAGGAAGAGGTTTTCCGGCTTCAGGTCGCGATGCACGATGCGCTTTTCGTGCGCCCCGGTTAGACCTTGCGCTATCTGTCGGGCGTAGTCGATCGCCTGACGCCGCAGTATGGGACCGTTGAGCAAGCGCTCGCGCAGAGTCTGCCCTTCGAGCAACTCGGAAACGATGTAAGGGGCGCCCTCGTGCATGCCGATGTCATAGATCGCAACAATATTGGGATGACTGAGGGCAGCGGCAGCGCGGGCCTCCTGCTCGAAACGGCGCAGGCGATCCTGATCATGGGCAAGAGAGGGTTTGAGTATCTTGAGGGCCACATCCCGCCCCAGCCGCTGATCGCTGGCGCGGTATACTTCCCCCATCCCTCCCAAACCTATCTTTTCGAGTACTCGATAGTGGCCGAGGATTTTACCAATCATGCCAAAGCTGAAGCGGCGTTTGTCGGCATGTTAGGACGGGTCAGGGCTGATGTCAACTGGTACCTCAACGGATTCAAGGGATTGTGCCTCAACGGATAAAGGACGATTGATAAACAGGCAAGATGATCTGTGCCGGAGAGGCTACTTTGTTGCCAGCTTCCACACCCGCCCCACGATCCGGACGGCGAGTGCGAGGACTAGCAGCGCACAAACGGGCACGAGGACCAACGGAATCGAGTTCATCAATCCGGCCTCGGCGTGCTCCCTACCCGTGTAGCGCCAGATCACGATGATCCAGGCGGCTGCCAAGTTACCGGCGACCAAGGCCAACCAGAATATCGGATTCTTCATGGCTGTCCTGCCTTTACTGGCGGCAACGGCCAAAGCTTCAGCACCAGAACAAGCGCCGCACAACCTATGATGATCCAGTTGCTCAGGTTCGCCGGTACCCGTTGGTTGTCCGTGATGTCCCTGCTTGAACCTCGTCGCGATTCCAAGGCCCAGGTTGATACCGAAGATGACGATCAGGGAACGCTGCAGCCAAAGCTTACCTGTCCGCCGCCGATACAAGAAGTTCTGAAACCGGTTGTAATAAGTGGATAGCGGCTCCGGCAGGACGTCCCAAAGACGCCAGCACCTCCCCGCCGTATTGAGCGCCATGTATGCCCATATCCCCGCCATTACAAGACGCTCGTGTGGAGTTGGATTCTTGATGAGGAACGCTACTGGCAGAAGCGTCATGATGTTGAGAAACAAGACCAGCACCAAGAAGTAACGGCCTTTGATTTGATGTCGGTAATGCATTGGCACCCGCTCGGTATACTAGCGACAGTAAAACCGACCTGGCGATTGGTCAGGAGGCTTGTTCACCTTACGATCTGTGCTGGCTTTCCCCGCATCTAACTTCCCAAGCGAGCGTCACCACCCGGTCGTCTGGAAATGGCCAGGAGCAACACGACTCTGTTAGACTTTGGACTTCGAACACTTGATTACAAACCGTTAAAATCTCCTACGCAATCGGTGCGAAGGTTCGCTGCTTAGAGCTCTTCGACGCAGGCACAACTCTGGAGGGAAGTTGGTACTCTCATACTAATGGCCATCGAACCTGTGGGCATCCCCTGCAAGAGAACGGCAGTTTTCCTCTTCCTGGTCTTTTCGGTCGTCGTAGTCGGCTCTTCCCTTTCGGCGGGACAGGTAGCTGCCCGGTGGGATTTCTTTGGCGGCTATTCCTACCTTAGGTTTGAATCAACCTCGATCGGTTACGCGAATTGGTCTAACTTGAACGGGTTTAACGGCGAGATTTCGTACAACTTCACCCCCAGTTGGACCTTGACGGCCGACGGAAGCGGTCACTATGGGGACCAACTCAGCCTGTACACCTATATGGGCGGACCGCAGTATACCTTGCGAAGGGACAAGTCATCGATCTTCGCCCACGCTCTTTTTGGCAAAGTGCAAGACACGGTCAATATCGCGACGGCAACCAGGGATGGATTCCTGAGTGTGGGACGCGCCTTCGCGGTGGGCGGAGGTTATGACATGGACCTGACGCCGCGGTTCACCCTTCGCGTCCAGGCAGATTACCTGAATACCAACACGTTTGGAGCCACTCAAAACAACATACGCATCTCAACCGGTCTGGTTTTCCATCACGGACATATTGGCCGGCGTCCCAAACTTTGAATTTATAATGTTGCATCTCGAACCTGAAACCTCCGAAACCATGTTTCTTAGATTTGTCCAAATGTCGATCTGTCGAGACCTCCATTTTTCCCGAAGGGGCTCGATGATGCCGGGCAAGCGAACGTCCCTGATTTTTATCGCAATGGGACTGGCAACAGTTGTGGGATGCGGTTCTTCTTCCCCTTCGTCATCGTCGACTACCCAACCATTCCAGAACCAACACCTTGCTTTCGTCGCCCTGCCAACCACGAATTCAGTGGCAGCCTACAAGGTTGACAACAATTCCGCGAGCTTCACCAACATACTGGGATCCCCGTATCCAGGGGGAACATCGCCATCGGCCGTTCTGGTGCATCCTTCCAATCGGTTTGTTTACGCTGCCAATCAAATCGGGAACAACATTTCGCTGTTTACGGTCAACAGCACTTTGGGCTCGCTGCTGGAAGTGCTGCCGCGAACCCCTGCCGGACTCACTCCCGCTGCCCTCGCCATGGATAGCGGAGGCACTCTTCTTTTTGCCCTCAACCGGGTCTCCAGCAGTATTTCGGTTTATTCCATCAACTCAGGAAACGGAGCTCTCACTCCGGTCTCCGGATCTCCGTTCCCCACGTTTTCCAATCCGTTTGCGTTCGCGTTGGCCCCTTCGGGTAAGTTCCTCTACGTGCTCAACAGCGATGTGGCAGCGGTTTTCGCGTACACAGTCACCTCGGGAGTCTTGAAGGCAGTAACCGGCCTCCCCGTTCAAGTGGGCAACGGACCGCTCGCGATTGCGGTCGATCCGGCGGAAACTTTTGTCTACGTGGCAAACTCGGTGGACAACACAGTTTCGGTGCTATCCATCAATTCCAGTACCGGGGGTTTGACCCTGCTGGGCACCTATGCCACCGCGACCACTCCAACTGCAGTCGTGGCTTTGGGCCAGTATTTGTATGTCGCCAACCTCGGATCCAGCAACATCTCCGTGTTCGCTGTTACCCCCGTCACAGGCGTTCTCACCCAGATTACGAGCTCGCCATTCACCGCCGGCAGCGCTCCGTTGTTCGAGGTGATTGACCCGAATGGAAAATTCATGTACGTCGGCAGTCAAACTGCAAAGACCATCTCCGCGTTGTCGATTAACGCCACGACGGGCGCTGTTACGGAGACCGGCGAGACAACCACGACTGAGTTCCCGCCGGTCTCCATGTCGGTCGCACAATGATTTTGATTAGGGTAAGCACCAGGTGATCAACTTCGGAATCATCGGTTTTGGTCTCCACGCTGGAAAGCGGCTGATGCCTGGGTTCGCTCGCGCCAAGAACTGCCGGGTCACCGCTCTCTCCCGGCGCGAAATGTCAAAGGCGCAAGAATCGGCGCGCCAGTACGATATTCCGCAAGCCTTCGATTCTGCGGAGAAGTTGTGCCGTTCCCCTCAAGTTGACGCCGTCTTCATCGCCACACCAAACGCCTTCCACTTACAGGACGTCCTAGTTGCCAGCGCGTGTGGCAAGCCGATACTGTGCGAAAAGCCAATGGGCGTGAACGCCGACCAATGCCGGCAAATGGTCGAGGCCGCCCGCAAGGCCGAGGTTCTCCTCGGAGTGGCACAGGTGTTTCGCTTCGAAGAGAGCACGGCATGGTTCCGGGAGCAACTGGCTGCGGGAAACATCGGCAAACCGGTTTTCGCCCGCTCCGAATTTTCTTTTTCTGCCGCCCATGGGCACGCCCGTACTTGGATCAATGATCCTGCGGTCGCCGGCGGCGGCCCAGTCGCCGATGTCGGCGTGCATTGTATTGACTCCCTGCGCTTCGTTCTTCAGGATGAAGTAACCCGAGTGAGCGCTCGCGAGATTGCCGGCAAAGCGGGCAACGTGGAAGCCGGGGCCGCGCTGTTACTGGAGTTCTCGCGCGGCACTCTGGCCACGGTCACGGTCTCATTCCTTGCCGAGTACCGCACGCCCCTCGAACTTGTTGGGGAAACCGGCGTCCTGCGCGCTGACGATGCATTGACCGTTGAACATCCCGTTAATCTTGAACGACGCCGAGGCGGGGCGGTCGTAGACACGAAGACAGTCTCGAACCAACTGGCCTACGCGATTCAGGTGGACGCTTTCGCCGCCGCAGTCGAGGGCAAAGCAGAGTTTCCAATTCCCGGCGAAGAAGGCTGGCACAATCAGGAAGTTCTCGACGCGGCCTACCGAAGCATGAAGAGTGGCAAAACCGAAAACGTTCGGAGCACCAGCTAGAAATCTCCGATCTGCGCAAGACCCTACTGACTAGCCCTTTGATCCGCGGATCCGCTCGCGACTGTACTCGGAGGAACTCCCTTGGCCTCCACAATTGCCCAATGCCACTCTTGCCCGTCCTCCAGGGTCGCGTCCAGCTTCTCCCGATAAACGGTGGTCGCGAAAGGAGCGGTCGTGCCTTTCAGATGCAGAAGTACCGTCACGTCAGAACGCTTCTGGGCCGGGGCGTTATCCTGGGCGACAGCGGGCAGCAGCTTCGCGGTTCCGTAGTCCTCGACGTTGGTGTCGTCGCGGCGCACGATGGTCAGACCTACCGTGATCTCTCTCAGGCTCCATGAGCTTGCGTTGTACACCGAGACTTCAATTGTGTCGCCAAGAATGTTCGCGGGACCATCCAGCTTCGCGAGCTCACCCTGCGGGAGATCCTGCGCCACGAAGGGGCTGGTGAGTAGTGCGGTGGCATTGGCGTTAAACGAAAGGCTGCAGACTCCATCGGGCGACGTCATTCGGAAGTTTTTCCCCACGCCGTCAAAGGAAAACATCGGCCTCAGACCGAGCCGGAAGTGTTCGACGTCATCAATCACCTGCGAAAGATTATCGTTATCGATGATCGCCGGCGCGGCAGGCTCTTTTGGTTCTTTGTTCTGGCGCAGGGTGCGTGCCAGATCACCCAGGGATATTACGTCGTCCGATTGCGCAGCCGCGGAAGCCGGCAACATCATCCCCAGAAAAACCAGAAAGACACCGAAATAACCCTGACATCTCATGAACATTGGCGCGCGAAAACGGGCATTCTCCCCCGTACAAATTGTAGTCAGAAACAAGCATAGGAATCAGCACGGAGGGACGAACGTTGGTCGTAGAACTTTAGAGCAAGACCGGTTCGCGAGTGAAACAATCACGGACGTGCGGGACGAAGTAGCCTCGCAACAGGGCGCCGCACGCCCGTGACATTTACAGCAAGCCAGAAGAGCGAAAACGAGTGACCGGATCAACCATCGGCATGGGTTCCCTTTTAAAGATCCAGCGAGCCACCGCAAACCCCAACGCCGCGTAGCACAGATGAACGAGTTTCATATCTCACCCCCGAGAAGATGCAGCCACAGCACCTAAGGGGAGGTTCAATGTCGTCAAGGTAGCAAGGCCACACCGGTAGTGCAACGCCCGAATGGGCCATGGACGTAGCACGAAGGTTTAGCAGAGTAACCAGCAAAGTAACCAAAAACGTAATGTTCATGAGGGTTGCAGCAGTTTGCAACCGGATGCAAAGAGTCTCACACTTGCGGATCGCTGCCTTAGTCAGCCACCATTTCGTACAGCGCAGGGTTGATGCCTATGGGCGCGGGACGCCCGCGGCTACATCATCAGGCGTAATGTAGACTTCATCTTTGCGCGGATTGGTTGCGGAGATGGAGGCTGCGATGAGCTGGGCAAGCGAGCTGGTGAAGCCCTATCGGGTAGAAGACGGGGCGAAGTTTCGGCTGAAGGATTTTGATCCCGGCGATACCGGGAAGATCCATTCCAAGCGGCACGCGGAGCAACTTCTAACCAAGGGCATCGAATCGTTGACCGATTCGCAAGACAAGCTCTACGCCCAGAACCGCTGGGGCGTGCTGCTCATCTTTCAGGGCATGGATGCGGCCGGCAAGGATGGCGCGATTAAGCATGTAATGTCGGGAGTGAATCCGCAAGGGGTTGAAGTTTATTCGTTCAAGACGCCGTCAGCACAGGAACTGAGTCACGATTATTTGTGGCGTACTATGCAGCGTGCGCCAGCGCGGGGCCGGATCGGCATCTTCAACCGCTCTTACTACGAAGAGGTACTGGTGGTGCGGGTTCATCCCGAGTTGTTGAAGAACGAAAGAATCCCTCCGTCTCCAGTGACCAGGGATATTTGGAAAGACCGCTTTCAGGACATCAACGACTTCGAACGTTATTTCTCGCGCAATGGAATTGTGGTTCGCAAGTTCTTTCTCAATCTTTCGAAGAAGGAACAGAAACAGCGGTTCCTGGACCGGCTGGATTATCCGGAAAAGAACTGGAAATTCTCCGCCTCGGATGTGCGCGAACGCCAGTACTGGGACGACTACATGAAAGCATACGAGGACATGGTCGTCCATACGGCTAGCCCGCACGCGCCTTGGTACGTGGTACCGGCGGACAATAAGTGGTTCACCCGCGTGGTCGTGGCGGCGGCCATCGTTGAAACGCTGGAGGATCTCAAGCTAGCCTACCCCAAGGTCGATTCTGCTACGCGCAAGGAGTTGCAGGCCGCTCGCGCAATGCTCAATAGAAAAAAGAAAACCTAAGGAAGCGTATCGACCTCAACTTCGAATTGCGGGATAAGCATCGACTTGAGTGATCGGCCTCTGACACTCCACCGCGATGGCGAAGACGTCCTCTTCTGTCTTCGGGTCGACCCGCACAACTCTCCCCTCACCCACGAACTGAATGGGCCGGCCGAGCTCGTTGTGCTTCACGGTTACAGTGAAGCTGACGGGAGTATGTTGCGGAATCAGCGACGAGGCCTCCAGGAGAAGGCCGCAGATACTGATATTCCTGCTTATCGCTTCGAACTCAACCATTAAGTCGGCAGAGTGAACCTTGAGGTGAACCGGATATTGCAAGCTGAAGCGGCGATACTTGCGCTCCTGCGAAGTCGCCGATTGCGCAACGTGATTAATTTCTTCCATGGCGTGCGGTTACTTCCGAAACCGGCCCTGATGCTAATTGCGGTTACGCCCGAGTCAAAAGAGCACGAAAGGACGCTGCCCGAGAGGCCAAGTCTCAAGGTCGGACCGGCCAGTCTTCGCTCAGGCAATTCGAAGTAAGCGGTACGTTGTTATGGATCAATACGGGTTGTCCCTTTGCTAAGTCCTGGCAGCGAATTCAGGCAGTTCTGTTACCCGCTCTCGGCTGTTGTTGGCACGTCCTTCCGCGACCTATTCAACTCTCCGGTCGACGCTCAGACTACCTTTTCACCCCGATGAGTAGATCGGGAAGAGGCAACAGGGACATCTATGATGAGACAGCTTGCTGCTCGCTGGAATGCGCTTGGTCTGCTTCTTGCTATTGCGACGATGTTGGGCTGCCAAGGTCTTAGCAGCTCGAACAAGGCGGCGACTCCGCCGCCGAACAACACCAAGCCGGGCCTGCTCGCAATCTCACCAACCAGTATTAGTTTCGGCATCGTAAAGGTTGGGAATAACCAAAACCAGCCTGCGACCATGACCAACTCTGGCGGCTCGACCCTCACCGTGACCAAGGTGACGCCCAGCGGAGTGGGCTTTAGCGTGAGCGGATTGAGCTTGCCGGTAACTCTGGCCTCGGGTCAAAGTCAGGGGTTCACGGTCAACTTTGCTCCACAGACCACAGGCACTATTAGCGGGAACCTGGCCATCGCCAACACCGGCTCAACTCCTACAGTGAATGTCGCACTCTCGGGAGGCTCACAGACCCAGGGTGTTCTTACGCCGAGCCCTGCCAGTCTTAACTTTGGAAATGTGCAGGTAGGTTACAAGCAAACCCTTTCCGAGACTCTGACCAACACCGGAGGATCCAGCGTCACGGTCACACAGGTGAATGCTACGGGGACCGGTTTCAGCGTGAGTGGGTTGACCTTGCCGCTAACTCTGCTGGCCGGTCAGAGCCAATCCTTCAGCGTTACGTTTACACCGCAGTCTGCGGGCACTGCCACTGGAAACCTGGCCATCGCCAACACCGGCTCAACTCCTACAGTGAACGTCGCGCTCTCCGGAGGCGCACAGAGCGCGGGTGTTATTGCTCCAAGCCCATCGAGCCTTAACTTCGGAAGCGTTCAGGTTGGCAACAATCAAGCCCTCCCCATGACCTTGACTAACTCTGGCGGAACAACTGTGACGGTAACTCGGGTAAGCCCCTCGGGCACCGGGTTCACCGTGAGCGGGTTGAGCTTGCCATTGATGCTGACGGCCGGCCAGAGCCAGTCCTTCACCGTCACTTTTACGCCGACTGCCGCGGGCAGCAGCAGCGGGAACCTGGCGATTATCAGCAACGCTTCAAATTCCACGGTAAACGTTGCGCTATCCGGAAACGGCTTGGCGGCGGGCGCACTCACCCCGAGCCCATCGAGCCTCAGCTTTGGAAACGTTCAGGTCGGTAGCCACTTGCAACTCCAGGAAACGCTGACCAACTCCGGCGGAGTGAACGTTAATATCTCACAGGCCACAGTCTCCGGGACCGGGTTCACCATGAGTGGGCTGAACCCTCCGTTGACGCTTACACCTGGACAGCATTACACCTTCGCGGTGACCTTCGCGCCACCTTCCACCGGAAATTTCTCTGGAACGGTCGCGATTGTTTCGAACGCATCAAACCCGAATCTTTCCATACCGCTCAGCGGTACGGGTACGCCCGTACCTCAGGGACAGTTGTCCGTGTCTCCTACAACCCTAGCCTTCGGCAATGTGATCGTGGGAACGAATGGCCAACTAAACGGGACGCTCAGCGCAACTGGCCAGACTGTGATTGTGTCGTCCGATAATGTCATCGGCTCAGCTTTTGCCGTAACTGGATTGTCATTCCCGGTTACGATTCCGGCCGGGCAGCACGTGCAGTTCACCGTGACGTTTACGCCTTCCGGAACTGGCGCGGCATCCGGGAGCGTATCGTTTGCCAGCAATGCCTCGAATTCTCCGACCGTCGAAGATTTCACCGGCACTGGAACCCCTCCTCCGTTGCATAGCGTCAATCTGTCATGGACCGCGAGCACGTCGCAGAACATCATCGGGTACAACGTTTATCGTGGCGTGAAGTCGGGTGGACCTTATTCGAAAATCAATTCGGTCCTGGACGCAAGCACACTTTACACCGATTCGACCGTCGTCGATGGAACGACCTACTACTACGTCACGACTTCGGTCGATTCGAGCAACGTGGAGAGCGGCTACTCTAATCAGACAACAGCTGTGATTCCGCCGCCGTAGTTCTAGTCTCGGTAAAAATTCTGGTACATTCTCGAAGTGGATCGGTGGCAATGCTTCCGGTCCACAGTTTCCTGGAGGGTGCCGGCTTCAGAACGTCCCCCCGCCCCTTCTGAGCTTTCCCCTTGCAGAACTTAATCCCTTTCTTTAATCTTACGTGGATTTTCACAAGAAAGGACATATGTTCAAGGGTCGTCGGTTTCCGCCTCCGAGGCTTTCCAGAATGTACTACCGGCACCTTTTCTATTAGCCGATAAATCTCAACAATACTCGCGCCATGCAACTGTCCCGCGTCATGTCTCGATCTCTCCTTGCTCCAGCCGTGATCGCAGTGCTGCTTGCATCAATTTCTCGCGCGCGGGCATCTGACATCGTCGCCGGCGAGCCGGCTTCGTCTAATCGACATCTTATCTTTACACCCGCCACTCTAGGTTTCGGGAAGGTCGCTGTCCGCCACAGAAAATTCCAGATGGTTACGATCACGAACGCGGGCGATTCCGGCCTCACATTGTTGCAAGTCACCACGCAAGGATCAGGATTCGCGGCGATCGGGCTCGATTTTCCCTTGACCCTGGCGAGCGGAGAGAGCTTCACCTTCACCGCCATCTTTGCCCCGCAATCCATCGGCGCCAGCAAGGGAAGCATTTCATTCGTTCCGGAGGTTTCCGGCGCGTCCGATCTCCGCAACCAGTTCCCGACGTTGGGCCTGACGGGGATGGGCGCCGACGACGACCAACTCACGGTTGATCCGGCAACGATGAACTTTGGCACGGTGCAGGTAGGAAGCAGCGCGAGTCAAAGTGGAACTCTTTTCGCTGGTGGTTCACAGGTAACTATTTCTACTGCTGTGAGCAGCAATCCGGAGTTTGTCTTGAGCGGACTCTCATTCCCGTTGACGATTGCACCCGGAGGTAGCCAAGGTTTCTTAGTCACCTTTACCCCTCAAGCGACAGGCCCGACATCCGGCACCCTCTCATTCATGGATGTCTCCGGGACCGATCCTCTGGCAACTGAATCTCTGAGCGGCGTCGGTACGGTCTCGCAGGGGCACAGCGTCAATCTTTCGTGGAACGCCAGCACCTCCCAGAACGTCATTGGCTATAACGTCTACCGCGGCCTTCAGTCGGGGGGTCCGTACAACAAGATCAATTCCGTACTGGACCCAAACCTCGCCTATACGGACACGTCCGTCGCCGATGGAACGACTTACTATTACGTGACCACGTCAGTCAATTCCAACGACGAGGAAAGCGTCTACTCTAACCAGGCTCAGGCCTCAATTCCGTGATGTTTGCCGATTGGTCTGAGATGGTCGCCCTCGCCGACGGCCCGAACCGCTTAGTCAAGGCTGAAGCTCTTGTTGTGCGGACGTGACAAAACTTGCGCTCGCGGAGAGCGCCGAGCGAGCCGACCAATCCATAAGTTATGGCACGACGCAAACCATGCCCGCTTGCGTTGCCTATGCAGCCATTACTCTCTTTCCTGCGCCGGCAGATGCCTGGCTGCCCGCGAGGGCGAGCGCGCGGAGTTCAGAGGCCATGCAAATTATGAAAAGCACCACGCTGACTTCAAATAGGTTTCGCTTGGTCAGGCTGATGGCAGTGAAGAGAGCCACTCCGATGTGAAGTTGTACCAACCCTCCGCATAGGAGCGATATCCAGCCGAGATAGTAAGAGATCCTTCCGACGAACTGCAGACGATCGAAGTGGCCCATGGTAAGTTCCTCCTAAGTTTTTATCGTGTCAAACAAGCCTCCGAAGTCAGGGGCAAGTGCCAGAGTTCTTGCCCCCAAATCTCACGAATTGTACACCTGATGTCCAGCAAGAATGGCTTTTGCGGCAAACAACGCCCGTGGTCAGCCCCTTCGAGACTTAGGGCGACGGGATGTCGGCCCGAACCTCGTTCGAGGGCTTGCTCTCGGTTCCTTTCGCATCCACCGCTTTGGTCACGTAAAAGTAGATCTGTCCCGGCTGAACGGTATCGTCGACGAAAGTGGTTCCGGTGACCGGCGCCGAATTCACCTTGACCACGCCCAATGTGCCGCGACGGTACACGTTATAGCCGACGACAGCGGACGTGCTCGGCTTCCATGACAGATTGACGCTATGTTGCGGCCCGGTTGACGCCTTGGCACTGCGCTGCTGCAAATCCGTGGATGTCAAAGAGTTGCTTAGGAAGTGCTTGCCTTTCGCCAGCATCCGCAATATGCCGGTATGGCGGTGAGTGCCGAGCTGAAAGCCCACCCACGCCATCGCCAGCGCGAGCCCTCCCAAAGCGATTCTCGACGCGATCTTAGGTCTCAACCACGCCCCCTTACTCGATTGCCCTGCCAGGACAGCAGTTTACCTCTAGTACGGGCGAAGCTCCGGCTATCTTGGCTCTCGGCTGCGGGAATCAGTCCCGAACTAAAAGGGACAACCTTCTTGTGCAAGAGTTTGCACACATTCTTTCGACTATCGATATGCCTTAATTACGCAAATTCCTGAATCCGCGGTAGTAAGCACTAACAAGAATTAATGCTCGTAGGCGGCAAAATTGCGGTGGAAAGACGGCAAAGTCAGTCGAGAGCCAATGAGATACCTGCAATTCGTGGACATAGCTTTCTTATCAGCAGTGATTGGGCGGGGTGCTAAAAGCCTGATTTTGGTGGCTTTCTTGAGCGTAGCGGGCCTCGGTCAAACGCTTTCCATTGCGACACTTAATGACGGCCCACCTAGCTCCTTTCCCGAAAACTCAGCTCCGTCCGGCTTAGTTCCAAGCGGTGCAAGTTCGGTTGCTCCCAGCGCGGTGACAACGTCGCTGACCACTGCCAGTTTGCTGCCCGAAGCACCCAGCCCTCATAAGTTTTGGGATACTAAGAATCGGGCTCTTTTCACGACCGTAGCCGCCCTCAGCGCTGCTGACTTCGCGCTGACCCGGTCCATCCTGCAAAATGGCGGAAAGGAACTGAACCCGGTGACCCGCCTTTTCAGCGGCAGCACGTCGGGCCTGGCGGCCAATTTCGCGGGCGAAACTGCGGGAATTATCGGGCTCAGCTACCTCTTCCACAAAACCGGGCACCATCAGTTAGAGCGACTTACCCCTATGCTCAACATTGGGGCATCGGCGTTTGCGGTGATGTATGACCTAAACCACCGTTAGGTTCCTCGCGGGTCAAAGCTGGAAACTCAACAACATTCTTTCAGCCTTGGTATTCCATCCTTATCCGTGGTAAGATTCCCCCGCTTTGCGGCAGTGCGGCACTGGGGCGCGCTCCTTAACGAAGATCCCGAGGAGACGCTCGTATGACCCGAAAGTATTTCCTTCTAACAGTTCTTCTGTGTGTTTCGGCCAGCATCTTGGCTCGAGCTGTGAGCAGCGATGAGCTCATTCCCGCCGGAACGCTTCTACAGTGCACCTTGGATGAACCGAACTTCTCGTCCAAAACCGCGCAGGTTGGCGATCCTGTGCTTTGTTATCTGGGACACATTTCGGCCTTCGGGCGTTCGATCTTTCCCCGAGGGGCGGAACTTAGCGGCCACCTCCAGGATTATCAAAACCCCGGACACTTTGTGGGCAAGGGTTGGATTGAGATCGATTTTGATCGCATCATCCTTCCCGGCGCTCAGGTCTACCCACTGTCTGCGAAAGTTATTTCAGCGCCCCATCTGAAAGTCGACGCCGAGGGAAAGGTTCACAGTAAGGGCCATCCGAAAAGAGATGCCGCGCTATGGGCGGTGCCTGTCTTCTGGCCGGTCAAGATCCTCACCCTACCCAACCGTGGGCCGTACCCGACCTTCAAGGGTGAAGCACGGCTGACCTTGCGTCTGCTGGAAGATATCGAGGTTCCGCTGTCGGCAGCAAACGCGAGAGCTTCGGTCCCCATGCCGCCGTGGGTTTCGCCCAGCCGCTATGATGCTTCTTCGTCGGTAATCTACTCGCCTGCTTCGTTGGCTCCGCGAGGGCAAACCGCAACCCTGCAGCCCGCAAGTTTCGTGCAGCGCCAGCCTGAAGCACGGCCGGCAGAGCACCAGGAGTTGCAGCCCCCAGAGCACCAGGCGACGGTCATCGTTCTCAAGGGCGGGGCCGCCTGGCTGGCTCAGGACTACTGGGTCGAAGCGGGGCAGCTCCATTGCTTGAGTTCAGATGGAGAACAGAAGTTGGTCGCGCTCGAGTCAATGGACCTGTACCAAACCGTTCGTGTGAATCGGGAACGACATGTAGAGTTCGTCCTACGCTCGAAAGATCTCAAAGGTCCTATCGAGCAGTGAGCCGTCGCTACAAAGAGTTACTTTGCGAAAAAATCGGGAGTCTGCGCTCGGGCTGCTTAACCAGTCTCGCAACGCGGACTCCTGCCCTTTTGCAGCAAGAGAACTCTCCGATTTCGGACGCGAAATCCCACAAGTGGACGCTCGAAACCTAAGATTCGGTCTTTCGCGCCGCAATGTAGTTGAAGAGCAAGCGCTTATTTTCCGGCTGAATGGCAAAATTAATGCTTGCCCTTCCGAGGCGTTATTCTGCCTCGAAGGGGATACTCTATGAATCGAACCGAGCGCATCCGCCAGTCGGCATCCGGACAGCTCACCTGGGAGGAAATTCAAAAGTTCCAAAATCAGGGTTGGAGGCTGATCGCGCTCGAGTGGGAACGTGCCGTGCCTTCGGGAGAGATTAAAGCAGGCGAAGAGCGCGACCAGGAAGACCCGCCTTTTGGCTTGCGTATTGCCCCCGACTGTTCAACCCTCATTGAAGACCGCAGTGAAAATGAGGCGCTCCAGGCGATGATGGAGTTGATCATCCAGGATGGCCCGTATTCTTCCGTCGCAGAGGAACTGAATCGGCGAGGATACCGGACCCGCGAAGGATCGAAATGGACTCCGGTATCGGTATTCGAAATGTTGCCCCGGCTGATAGACGCGGGACCCCGAATTCTCTCCAGCGAAAACTGGCATCGCCGGAAACAGGAAGAGAACCGAAGGATCCATCCTCCAATCGTTTAAGGTCAAAACCAACCCGAAACAAAAACTTTCCTCGCGCACAACCCGGAGTCGAATCAGGCCCTCTACCATTCGCCGTCTGACAGGGATAGCTCGCCCCACGGCTCGGGAAGAGTATGCTTGAAGTATCCTCTGGCTTGATTCGACAAGACCACCAGTTTCTGACTGGGCGCGGCCACTCTAGTCTAAAATGCTGGTTCAGAAACCAAGTCGCTAATGGAGGTTTCCATGCGTAAGATCGCAATTGTCATCGGAATCGTAGTGGTCGTCATTGTTCTCGCCGTGGGGATATTCGTAGCCACGTTCAATCCCAACGACTACCGGGGCACGGTCCAGACAAAGCTCGAGCAACAATTGGATCGAAAAGTTGCGCTCGGCAACATGGAGCTCGGACTATTCCCTCTCCGCTTTCGCGTATACAATCTGGCGATCGCGGATGATCCCAAGTTCAGTACTCGCGCCTTCGTCCAAACCCAGGAGTTGAGCGTTTCCGTCAAGCTGCTTCCTCTGCTGAGCAAGTCCGTACAAATAGATTCGCTCGCCCTCGAGCGTCCCAGTGTCGAGCTAATCAAGAATGCGCAAGGGGTGTGGAATTTCGCCTCGATTGGCCAGCAGACACCTGCAGCGTCCTCGTCTTCGTCCAGCCAGCAGCAATTCTCCCTCGGTGAACTGGCAATCAACGACGGATTAGTCGCAATTACTGATCTGCAGGACCGCAAGCCCCGAACCGTTTACGATCACATCAATCTCAAGCTTACCGACTTCGCACCCGACTCTCCGTTCAATCTCGACGCTTCCGTGCACCTGCCCGGCGCCGGAAGCCAGGAAGTTAGCTTAAAGGGCAAAGGTGGCCCACTCTCGCATGCGAATCCCGCTGCAACGCCCTTCAAGGGTACGCTCGACTTAAAAGGGGTTGAGATCGCCGGACTGCAGAAGTTCCTGCAGAGTCCCGCGCTGGTCAACACCGATGGGGTGCTTTCCGGTCACACGGATATCGCCAGTGCAAGTGGGAAACTTTCGGCGAATGGGCAAATGGATTTAGAGAAGCCCAAATTGCACGGCATCGATGTGGGCTATCCGATCAACATGGACTACGATGTCAGCGACGACCTCACGAACGATCTGCTCACCATCAGTAAAGGTGCGATCAAGTTGGGGCCGACTCCTCTTTCCGTCAGCGGCACAATGAACTCCAAGCCCACGCCAGCACAGCTCAATGTGAACCTGAAAGCTAACAATGTATCGATCGCGGAAATCGCACGGCTGGCCGCGGCAGCCGGGATCGCTTTCGCTCCCGGCACTACCGTGAATGGACAGATCAGCGCAGACATAAAAGCAACGGGCGCTGCGGATAAGCCAGCACTGAACGGCACTCTCGCGGGCCAGAACATCCAGGTCTCCGGCAAGGAAATCGCCAAGCCGGTCGCTGTGAAGGCGGTGAACATCGCGCTGAGTCCGACCGAAATCCACTCTGACAACTTCAATGTCACGTCCGGTGGAACCACCGCAACGGTTCAATTCGCGGTGAAGGACTACACCTCCAATTCGTCCCAGGTGGATGCCACATTGCGCGCTCCACAAGCGGCATTGCCAGATCTGCTTTCGATGGCGAAGGCTTACGGCGTAACGTCACTCGACAAGATTAGCGGCGCGGGAAACCTCGCCGTCGATATGCATGCTGCCGGCCCGGTGCAATCCATGAGCTCTGACCAGCTCGTGAAAGCGCTGAACGGCACCATCAACGTCAACTTCAACAACATGCGCTATGCCGGCGTGGACATCTCGCACCAACTACTGTCCATGATTGGTTCGGGCCAGGCCGGAAAGGATCAGGGCTACACTAACATCCAGAAAATGACGGGTACCATTCTGGTGAAGAGCGGGATCGCTCAGACCAACAATCTGCAAGCGACGCTTGATATCGGCAATGTAGGCGCGGTCGGAACCGCTAACCTGGCCACCCAAATCCTGAATATGCAGTTAACCGCCGTGCTCAGCAAAGCCTTCACCCAGCAGTTGGGTGGCGCGGCAGGTGGCAACTACATGAGCGCTGCGCTGGCAAATAGTCAGGGGGAGCTTGTGATACCGGCGATTGTGGGAGGTACGTTCCAGAATCCAAAAGTTACGCCCGATGTCCAGAAAATGGCTCAGATGAAATTGAAGGGGCTGATGCCCACCGCAGACAATCCCCTGGGGGGCGCTTCCTCTATCTTAGGCGGGGTCACAGGACAGAAGGGTCAGCAGCCGGGACAGCAACAAAATCAAGTGAATCAGATCATGGGCCTTTTCGGCAACAAGAAGAAATAAATGTTTCGCGTGGCTTGCGGGATTGTTCCCCACGGCTGCGGTTAGTTCTGTGGCAGGCCTCCTGACCGTCTTTGCACATGCAACTTGATCGTCCCGATCGTTTGTCCATCGGCCTGAGCGCGGCAAACGATTTCGTCAACCTTGCCATCAACTGTTTTCGGCGAGTCCAGTGTGATTAGTACCGGTAACTGCTCTCCGGCACGGAGCGTGTAGCTCCCGTTTCCGCTCTGGGTGACCCATCCTTCGGGTGCGCTTAGTGACAAAGTCAATTCTTTAGCCGTGGCAGTGTTGTTTCGCAGGCTTAAAGGAATCAGCAAGCTTGTACCCGACGCGATTGCGATCTCCGCAACAGGAGCCTGGGGCAGCTGCTGAAGGCCGTGGGCGCGCCTGAACATTGTGTAGAAACCCCAGGGACCGGCAAGCTCCACGGAAAGCCCGGGTGGCGGCTCCGGCACTACTTCCACGCGACGGACAAACCCGATCTCTGCCGGCGTGATCCCCTCGAAAACATCGCCTGTAACCTTCCCGCCAACATTCGATTTGCCGAAAGTGAGCTGCACCGGATCACCCCAATCTTTCGCTTGCTCCTGTACGTCCTTTTTTTCCAGGCCTTCGATGTAACTGCGGTATTGCGTAAGGTGAAATTCGAACGCTTCCATTCCGATCTGCCAATACGGCATCTTGCGCGTAGGTGAAATCCCGGTAGTGGGATACTCCGGACCGGTATTTTTGAATTGGTCTTGCTCCTGGGCATCGGAGAAGTAGTAAATCTTCTTGGGCTGCCACGGCCGCAGGCCTTCGAACAGGGTTTCGTTGACGCGGACAGGCGCCGCGAGTTGAGCCGGAAAAACCGCAGGGTCGCCTGCCGTATCAAACGCCTCAGTTGCGAGCACGCCCGAAGCCTGGTGGTCGCCGTGATTTTCGCCAATGAAAAATCCCGGCAACCAGGTCAGAATCACCTCCGGGCGCGTCAGCCGTACCATGCGAACCACTTCTTCCAACGCCGCTCCATTGTGCCAATTCGCCAGCGATTGCAAAACATTCTGACTGGGGGTATCGCGGCCATCCAGAAACCACACATTGTCAACTCCAACCTTCGTCATCGCACGTCGCAACTCCATCTCTCGCACCGCCCCCAACGCGATCGCCCGTTCTGGCCCCATATTGTTATGACCGGCCTCGCCGTGGGTCAGATAGACTGCGGCCACGCGTTTGTGTTGATCGAGAAGCTGAGCCAGATAAGCGGACACTCCGGTCTCATCGTCGGGGTGGGCCACTACCAGAAGGACGTCGGCTTTGAAACGCGCGTCCGGCTCGGTTGCCGGCGGAGACTTGGGCGCCTGTGCTGCGAGCGTCGCCGCGAAAAATGCGAGTATGCAAAACGAGTATCGAAGTTTCACTGGCCTCCCGGTGCTCGTCTTCCCTTGGTGGTCTTCCCTGGATGTGGAATCGGGGCATTGGACGGCTCCACATCTTGATTACGTGCGAATATCATTAGACGTTCAAAGCCGGACATAAGCACTATTACTTTTGCAGACGCCACCTTACGTATGAAGAAAGCCATCGAAGAGACGTTTACTTCACTCAAGGGTCGGTTCCGTGGAGATTTGCTTCGTCCCCACGATGAAACCTACTCGCATGCGCGAGGCATTTGGAACGCGATGGTTGCCCGCACACCCGGCCTCATAGCCTGTTGCGCCGATGCCGCAGATGTCCAGGCTGCGGTCCGGGCAGCCAGTGCCACCGGTACTCTCACCGCGGTACGCTGCGGAGGACATAGCCTCGCCGGCTTCAGCACCTGCGAAGGCGGACTAGTGATCGACCTGTCAAGAATGCGAGACGTATCTGTCGACCGCCAGGCTCGTAGAGGCCGGTTCGCGGGCGGATGCCTGCTCGGCTCGATTGACATCGCTACTCAGCAAGACGGACTTGTTTTTCCCTCAGGCGTAGTCTCGCACACGGGAGCGGCCGGGCTGGTCCTCGGCGGCGGATTCGGCTGGTTGACCCGGTTGCATGGGCTCTCCGCCGACAACGTCGAAGGACTCGCTCTGGTAACAGCGGACGGTTCTATTGTGCGCGCCAACGGCAAAGAGAACTTCGATTTGTTTTGGGCCCTGCGCGGAGGCGGTGGCAACTTTGGAGTGGTCACTGAGTTCGAAGTGAAACTCCATCCACTAACATCCGTGGTTCTGGCAGAGGGATTGTGCCTGGGCGATGACATATCCGGAATCCTGCAGCGCTGGAGGGATTTTATGCCGGAAGCGCCCGACAAATTGAAATGGAACCTGAATTTGCGCATCGCTCCGGACACGGAAAACGTGCCGGCGGATGTTCGCGGACGTCCGGTCGCGAGTGAGTCCGTGCTCTGGGTGGGCAACGCCGAGGAAGGCGGTGCATATCTCGACCATGTGCTGTCCCTGTGCAGACCGGTCGCGGTGAACCGGAAAGTTGTTTCCTACCTCGCCCTGCAGACCATGGCGGACAATGAGTTCCCGCACGGCCGCCGCTATTACACAAAGTCTGGCTACTTCAAGTCGCTCGATGACAGCAGCATCGGCCAAATGGTCCAGGCTCTGGCCACCGTCCCATCTCCGACGACTCAGATCGAGCTTGCGTACGTGGGCGGAGCAGCGGCTCGGGTCGCTGCTGGAGAAACGGCGTTTGGTGACCGCAGTTCCCCCTTCGTCGTCAATCTGCTGGCAAACTGGTCAGATGCCTCAGAGGACGCCGCCAACGTCGCGTGGATTCGCAATCTGTTCAAAGTGCTTCGTCCCTCCATGACTCCGGGAGTTTACGTCAACTTCATGAGTGGCGACGAGGACGACCGCGTGCCCGAGGCCTATCGTGAACGGTGGGATCGCCTCGTCGCCGTCAAGTCGCATTACGATCCCAACAACTTCTTCCGGCTGAATCAGAACATCCCGCCCAAAAAAAACGCGGGGATCGAACGTGACCTCTGAAGGGCAAGGCATAAACTCAACTTGGTCTTATGGAAATAGGAATAAGACGCGGGCGGGAGGAGATCCACAGTTTCGGGGCTTTCTCAAGGGCGATGCAGCTGGAATTGTATCCAGGTCGGCGACCAACCTCTAGTAGGTTAGTAAACAGACATCCAAGCCTTGCTTCTTCGTCCAATTAGGGCAAAATTCCCAGCAATCGCAGCGTGCTCACCCCGGTCATCACAGCGACGAACAGCATCACTACGTATTCCGCGACGTTCGCGACCACGCCCGTTGCCTGCGTTTTCCGCAGAAAGTCAGTCATGTTCTCTCTCCTCCCGGCAGCCTTCAACTTGTTCTCGACTGCTATCAGTCTGGGCTACGGACGGCGATTTAACAATGGCTCGTTGGTGGGGCTCGTCGAACACCCGTAACCAGTCGGCGATGACCCAAGTCACAAGCTCGAAACGCCTTACTGGGAGAGCTAGGCGTAAGGCTCCATGCACGCCTTACTTATGTAACTGGCGCGCGTTTAAGAGGCCTGCGATCATCAGCTGCAGCGTGGGAGGCGGCGATGACTGCGAAGAAAGCCATTATTTTCACTACCGTGTTTGGTTTGTTATTCACGACCAGCCTGTTCGCATTTCCGTCGGACAGCGCACAACCCGCGCCCCAAACCGCTCGGCAGGCATTGTTGGAGATGTTTTTCAGCAAGACCCCGGGAACGTTCGAAAGTCATCTCCCACAAGCAACTCGGGCGGCGCTGCGAAAAGCAGGAACGACTTCGGGTGCATCCATGCTGAGCGGATTCTCCATGCTTACCGGCCAGCTCAATTCCCGCGGTCAGCAATTGCAGACCTTTGAGGCCGGGCCTACCCTGGTACTGCTTGAGAATCCCGATGCGCACAGCAAGTTTGAAATCGACGTCGAAGGCGACGACCTGCGCGCGGATGAAGACGAAATTGAACTTTCGTTCCAAGGTTCGAAAGACGGAGAGACTCAGACTGCGGGCGCGAAGTTCCGGCTTACTCTCACCATGAAGCAGGAAGCCGGACGCTGGCGGCTTAACGAAATTTCCATGACGATCGGAATGTCGCTGACCGATCCCGCATTCCTGAAAGCCATGACAACCAATATGAAACCAGCCACGACGACCATCGTGGGCGGCCAAGCCTCGGCAGCGGGTCCGACAACGTTCACTCCAATGAGCGGAATGATCGCAGCCAATGAATCCGCGGCGGTTGGCGGCGTCCGCACGCTCAATACGGCTGAGATAACCTATGCCGCCAGTTTTCCGTCGCATGGTTTCACCTGCACCTTGTCAGACTTGGGCGGCATGGGAAGCGGCAGCGGGGTCACGGAGCACCAGGCGATGCTGATAGATCCGCGGCTTGCCGGCGGCAAGAAGAACGGCTACCTCTTCGCGCTCAGCGGGTGCGATGGAACCCCGGCGTCGAGGTACAGCGTCATCGCCGTGCCTGCGGATCCGACTTCCGGAACGCGCGCCTTTTGCAGCGATGAATCGGCGGTAATTCGTTCCTCCGCAGACGGCAAAGGCGCCTCATGTCTGGCCATGGGCAAACCGTTGCAATAAGAACGGCCGGCGAGCGAGCTTCAGTACTGCCGGACGAATCTACTCGGCCTCGATGTTCACCACACGAATGATTTCAGTCTTTGGATCCAGAAAGCCGCGGACCTTCACCTTTTTGCCGACAAAGCCTCGTGGCAGATCCTGATTGTCGAGGTGATAGACGTGACCCTTGGATGCCAGCACGAATTTCCCTCCCATGTGCACGATGCAAAATTGCGAGCATGATGCCGGAGTGTTTCCTGCATCCCCGGACTTCGACTTCAACATTTCCTGATGCGACTGCGTCAGGGAATGAACATTGAGTGCACACTGGCTGTCAGAAATCTCGCCTCGAAACGTTCTTGGCTCTTCCTCTCCGGCGAATGCCGCGAACGACAGCGCCAGTAACCACACCGAACTCACAACCGAGATTCGCTTCATAGATTCCTCTCAAGCTACGACGTCACTACAAACTTCATGAACATTCCCTCGTGCTCTTCACTGCAAATTACGGTACACACCACGACGTATTCGCCAGGTTCGTCTGGTGCGGTCATCGAAAACTCTTGCGTGCCCGGTTTCAGCAACAAATCCCAACCCGGCACTTTGGATCGATCCTTGGCTCGAAGCAGCGAAAATCCGTGTATCGATCCATCCCGGTTCCACGATTTCCCCTTGCGCGCCGTGATCCGCAACAGAATCTGTTCGCCAGCCTTCACCGTGATTTCCGGCTTCTTCTCGCCCGCAATCTTGTACCGGCTGTCTTTGTCCGCCAACACCTCAATCACGTGAACCGGGCCGCCCGCCGGTGCCTGGGCGAGGGCGATCATGCAACTCAACCAGACGACTCCACACAAATTCCCTGCTCTTCTCCTCACTGAGTCCTCATCAGCCGCTACTGGGTCAGGTAATACAGAACGAGGCGCATGTCCTCGTCACTGATGGTGGCCCGCACCCGCATATGGCGAACAATTGTTGCCATCATGCGGGGCGGAAATTTCTGTGGTGCGGCATGGCAACGGCCGCAATTCGCATGGAACCTCTTTTCTCCCTCCAGCCGCATCGCGTCTGCCTGCGCGTTGTCTTGTACCACTGGGGTCGTCGCGCTGTTGCTGCGCGGCGAATCTACCGCCGTACACAGCACTGATAACAACGCCAAAGAAATGCTCGCGACGATAATCTTGAGTCTCATTACTGCTCCGCTCGTCCTAACGGAACCATAAAGCGATATGCGATCCCGAACGTCCAAAGATTGAAATTCCCATTCGAACTGAATTGGCGGCCGTAACTCGACACCGCCTTCAGTCCATCGTGCAAGTAATAGTTGAGTCCGAATTCTCCTTCGCGCGTATTCGCGCCAGGCAGCCCCAGTGCCTCGGCCTCGTCTGACTCAATCTGGCCGCTGAAGAATTGCTCCGCTCTTCCCGCAAATTCGAGGCGCCGCACTGCCTTCTGCCGGAACTGGCTCAACCGGTAGGCGCCGTCGACCCAGTAGCCGCTGCCTTGGTTTGACCGGGCATACTCGCCGTGCATGTTGAGCGGCAGCCGCTGAGGTTGCCAAGCAGAATAAAATCCAAAGGCATTGGTGCGTCCATCTTGCAGCAGCTTCTGCCAGGACGCTCCTACTTCGAAGCGCGAACCCGGCAGAAACACACCCACGCGTCCGCCGACATTGCGCTCCGATTGGAGATTGTTATGCACCGTGCTTATTGCCGAAACGTAGACTGCATAGTTCAAGTTCGCTTTGGCGCTCACCGGAAATCCACCGCGCAACATCGCGCCGTCGCTCGATTCGGCAGAGAGCGGCAAAATCAAGGGATCCTGCTGCAAGCTGCGGATCCAGATGGGATACAAGCGCTCATTGAAGATGCCAAAGGGCGTAAGAAACCGTCCGACTGTGACGGTCAGGTAAGGGTTGGCGATGTAGTCCACTTGCGCATAGTCGAGATTCTTGCTCACCGGACCGCCGTAAGGGCCACCATCTGGCGGACGCTGAAACGCTCCCTGAAACTCTGCCCTCGATTCCACGAGCCAACGATCGCCCAAAGGAAGAAGCAGGACGGGGTTGATCTGAGCGTTCAGCTGATTTTGTCCCGCTGTTACGAAATTGAAATAGCCTGCGCTGCCGCTAAGGACGGGAATCGGAGTGTCAGAAGAGGATGTTTGAGCCGACAAGAATGCTGGAAGTGAGCAGAAGACGAGCAATACGTGGGCAGCCCGCAGCGAAACGGAAATCCGCGACCACTGGCGCGCCAGGTTTGTTACAGAAACCTTCACAACCCATCCCACTTCCCCGCTGCATTCGTTGGAGCTATTGTGCGTTACGACGCGAAAGCCGAGAAAGATAACGGAAGTAATCTTCGGCAGCTAAAGCCCGATGATCCCTAGCCGATAATCCAGGTCTCACCTGGCCGTTTGGCGGATGTGCGATTTTCCCATCCCTTGCATGATGAACTCACGTGGACAAAGCACTTGTCCGTGTCACATCAGTCAGGGAGGATTACATGGCTTCCGTTCTCGCCAGTTTTTCGCAAGAGCTCTCCGCCGCGGCGGAAAAAGCAGGACCATCCGTCGTCACCGTACACGCGAGGCATCGCGTGCCTTCGAGCGGCATTCATTGGCGCCGCGGTATTGTAGTCACCGCGAACCACACGGTCCGCCGCGACGATGACATTACTGTTCTCATTCATGGAGGAAAACGTGCATCCGCAAAACTGGCGGGACGTGATCCCGGCACCGATCTCGCAGTTTTGAAATTCGATCAGGAGACCGACCTTCCCATCCCGCAATTCGCTGGCAGCGCAAACTTGAAGCTTGCCAACTTCGTACTCGCGCTGGGCCGCGCCCGTTTCGGAAACCTCGTAGCCAGTGCCGGGATTATCGGAGGCCTGGGCGGCGAATGGCGTACCTGGCATGGCGGTCGGATCGACCAGAACATTCGCCTCGATCTTGCCCTCTACCCCGGTTTTTCTGGAGGCCCCTTGGTCAACGTCGAGGGCGGCGTTCTCGGCCTCAACACCAACGGCTTCGGTCGCGGACGCGCCGTGACCATCCCAGTTTCAACTGTCAATCGGGTCGTCGACGAACTGCTCGCGAAGGGTTACATCGCCCGGCCTTATCTCGGAATCGCTATGCAACCGGTTGCCGTTCCCGAAGCGCTGCGCGCCAAGCTGAAGTCGTCCGCGGCAGGTGGCCTTATGGTTCTCCATGTCGAAGCCGGAGGCCCGGCCGACAAAGCCGGAATCGTTCTCGGCGATGTGATCGTCGAATTACAAGGCAAGCCTGCCTTGGATACGGAACATATTCAGGATTTGCTGGCGGCAGCGAAAGTCAACGAGAAGATCGCGACCACCGTAATCCGCGGCGGCGCACCTCTCGAGCTGTCGATTACTTTGGGAGAACGTCCCGCGAAGTAGAGTTGATTTTGCAATGACAAAAAGAAATGGAGGCAGGGTCATTCGCGTACTGTTGGCCGCTGCCTCCACCGTCCGGCGTGCTGGACTCGAGGCGTTAGTCAAACAGGCTCCGTTACTCCAGTTCGCGGGAAGCCTCCATAACGCTCTCGCAGTTGCCCAATACGCCGCTCAGTTGCAGCCGGATGTAGTCTTGCTCGACCTTGAGAGCGAATCTTCCGCACGCGAATCCGCTATGTTTCCCGTCGTCGTGCTCATCGACGAACCTTCCGCAGATTGGACGGCGCACGCCCTGCGCTGCGGCGTAAAGGCAATTTTGCCCCGGGACTCTGGCATGGAAGAAATTCTAGCGGCCATCCAAGCGGCTCATGCCGGCTTGATATTGCTCGATGCCGACGTGACGCAGAATCTGGCTTCGCGTATTCCCGCACCATCAGCTCAACCGGGGCCAGCTTTGGACGACCTCACTCCCCGTGAAATCGAAGTCTTGCGCATGCTCGCGGAGGGCCTCGGCAACCGGGAAATGGCGGCGCGCCTCGGCATCTCCGACCACACCGTCAAATTCCACATCAGCTCCATCCTGGACAAGCTGGGAGCCGGCACCCGCACCGAAGCCGTTACCATGGGCATCCGGATGGGAATTATTCTGCTCTAAAACTCACGAATTTCTCTCTGCCGCGTCTAATCCGTGTCAAAACGGAGGAACCATGAACCACCATCCTCGCCTGGCTACCTGGGTCGGTACCATTCTCGGAACTCTTTGCGCCCTGCTGCTCGCCGTGGCTCAAGGACACGCCTCGGATAAAGGTCGATACACGGAAGAGTTCCATCAAACCTATCCTCTCGCTGCTGGAGGCCGGATCGATCTCGACAACATCAACGGGGCGGTACACATCACCGCGTGGGATCAGAACGTGGTCAAGGTCGACGCCGTCAAGTATGCCCGCACGAAAGAGCGGCTGGACGAAGCCCGGATTGAAGTTGAGGCCAGCAGCGACCTCGTCTCCATTCGCACCCAATACCCGGATCACGACCATACTTTCGACGGCGGATGGAACGATCCCGCCGGGGTTGAGTACACCTTGACCGTCCCTCGCGGCGCCCGGCTCGACGAGATCAAACTGATCAATGGACCATTGGATATCCACGGCGTCACCGCCGAGGTGCGCGCCTCTTGCATCAACGGAAGCTTGACCGCCGAAGGCCTGCAAGGCAGAGTCAAACTCGAAACCGTCAATGGCAGAATGGACGCGCGTTTCTTGCGGCTGTCCAACTCTCCGGTTGAACTGTCTTCCGTGAACGGCAGCCTTGAGCTCGTTCTGCCTTCCGATGCCAAGGCGGAAGTCGAGGCTTCAACCGTGTCGGGCGGAATCGACGATGATTTTGGCCTGCACGTGCGACATCATCAGTTCGTCGGGCACGACTTGCGCGGCGAACTCGGCGGCGGCGGAACCCATATCCGGGTCGAGAACGTAAATGGACAAATCGAAATTCGTCACGCCAATGACGGAAAGTCCCTCAGCTCCGCCAAGGACCTGAGCCACGATGATCGCGACGAGGATGACGACGAGATCTAAAAACTCGGCCAGGAAACTCGTGGCCTGAGAACCGCTCTTTCGGCCCGGTGAGGCTTGTCCGTCATCAGGTCTTCCACTCGCAAAGAACGCGAGAAGGCCGGGGTACCCGCTTTTTGTGGGTGTTGGAGCATGTGTTTTTGTATTCGCTTTGCATTCATCGCTCGCAGTCATAGCATTGAGAGCATGGCGACATTAACCATTCGACAACTTGACGAGAAAACCAAGACCCGGTTGAGGGTTCGCGCGGCGCATCACGGACGTTCGATGGAGGAAGAAGCCAGAGAGATTTTGCGTTCAGCTCTAACCGCTGCATCGCCAGTGAAGGGGAACCTGGCGGAAGCTATTCGCCGGCGCTTTACCGCCCTGGGCAGGCTCCAACTTGAGTTGCCACGTCGCGACCCTATGCGCCAGGCTCCGGAATTTGGCGAATGATCATTCTCGACACGAATGTGCTCCCAGAGCTCATGAGGCCCACGCCCTCTCCACAGGTTGTGGCCTGGGTTGCCAAACAACCTGCAACAGAACTCTTTACGACCTCAATCACCGAAGCGGAAATCTTCTATGGACTTGAGTTGCTCACCAAAGGCAAGCGCCGCGAGGGATTGCTGGCAGCGGCGGAGGCTTTGTTTGCCGAGGATTTGGCGGGCCGCGTCCTCGGGTTCGACAGCGACGCAGCGCGAGCCTTTTCCAAAATTGCCGCTCACCCCCGTGCCCTGGGCAGACCGATCAGCCATGCTGACGCGCAGATCGCAGCCATCACCCAGGTGCGAGGGGCAAGACTCGCGACCCGCAATGTTGCAGACTTCGAAGACTGTGGCCTTCATGCTATTGATCCCTGGAATGGTTCGTAAACGTCTATACGGTGGTCCGACGCTGCGATGCGTACTAAAAGCCCCACCCTCTCGCAAAGAATGCGAGAAGGGTGGGGCACCCGCTGTTATGAGTGGGTGGCGAAGACATGGCCCACCCTTCCCTGGCTAGTTCACTGTGATGCTGACCTTCTTGGACGGAATTCCGTTCGCCACCACTTCGAGCGTGCTGGCTCCGGTCTCCATGCTCGATGGGACATCAAAATTCGTGGATACGATTGTGTTTCCGGTCGCGACTCCCATGGTGCTGTGGTCGTGGGTCTTGGCGTAGACAACGTGTCCCGACGTTTTGTTGGTGATGCGCACCAGCGGGTAGTTGGTGACCGAGGTCAGTTCATCGCCAAATGCCTGAGCTTGCGACAAGCCATTGAACTGTTTGCCGGAGATCTTGTAGGTGGAACCGCGTGTCACGGTGTGGGGGTACTGAGTGACGCTCGGAGCCCAGGCCGGGTTGGGCTTGCCGGCTGGAATGAGGACCTCGCCGCCCCCGACAATCACTTCGCCGTTTGGCAGATCCAACAGGTGGCTGAAGTAACCGAGGTAAAGACTGGGAATCAGATTCTTGCCGTCAAACTCGTATGACGTCCCGGAGGCGCCTACCACCAGAGGGTGACCGTTGGGCAGCAGTACGGCGTAGGAGTCGCCAGCGTTGTCGTTATTTGGAAAGTCGGGCCCGACCGTCCATTTTCCTGTGGTGGGATGGTAGATGGCAGTGTGTCCCGGACCGCTGCCGCCGTTTGATCCCGAACCGGTAGCAAACATCGTGCCATCCGGTTGCAGCATACCCGGGCCGACTTCTCCAGGCGGATAATAGCAAAGGTTTTTCCCGTAGGGGATGCAGCCGCTGCCGTAGGGCGAGTGCAAGTCAACGATGGTGCTGCCTAAACTGATCCATTCTTGTTTTGTAGAGTCGTACTTCTCCGAGTGCGGAGCTTTCGTCACATCGTAAGTCAAGACCGAGCCGTCCGGCATGAGCGTCCAGCCCTCTTCGGCGTTTCGGTCGCGCTTGCCGGTCGAACTGACTTCGGTCCAGGTGAGAGTGGCCGGGTCCAGCTCCGCATCGCGCTTATCGAACTTGCTTCCTATCAGGAAATGGCCGTTGGGCAGGACCGTCGAGGGCGAGTCTCCGATAAAGCCCCACCCTTTGGGAGGTTTCTGCATGGTCCAGGTATCTTTCGCGGGATCGTAAACCGCTCCCATGTTGGTGAACGCAAAAGTGCCGAAATTGTATTCTCCACCTTCGATAATCAGGCGGCCGTCGGCCAGGACGGAGGCGGCGAAATAAAGGGGCGCGTACCCGGATGGCAGACTGGCTAGTTGTTTCCAGGTTCCGTTCACATAGCTTCCGAATTTGTCAGGTGTGAGCCTCCACCAATCCGAGTACCCGTTGCCCTGGTACATAACGGTACCGTCGGTCATGAGGAATCCGACGATGGCGCCGTCGGGCGGTTGGTTCACCAGGTTCTTCAGCGTCTGGGCGGAAGAAATACCAAGGGCCGCAAGCACAAGAATGACTACGGAGAATGTCAGCTTCTTCGACACGATGGGTCACCTCTCTGAAAGTTGCGCGGAACCCCGGTTCAGCGCGTGTTCTGTTCCTCGGGGAGAGCGAAGGCGCAGGGGCATAATCGTATCAGGTTTTGGGAAGTAGCGAGGATAAAAAAAGCAGATCAGCTGGGAATTGTTATGCTGTGAGGTTTCCGCCGTTCATTTGCCAGGGTGGAAAAGTTGGATTCCCTGCACCGCGCGCGAGCGGTTGGCGTGTATCTGGTGGTGCGCCGCCGCCGTGTCGGCTAAAAGCCCCGCCCTCTCGCAAAGAACGCGAGAAGGGCAGGGCACCCCAGCTTTTATGCGGGGTGAAAGGGTGGGCCAGCCGCCCATACTCTACTGCGTGACCGTGAATACTCCGGGGCCTGTGGCGGTGCCGCCCGGAGTCGTGATCACGATCTTGCCCGTCTTTGCGCCCGTGGGTACTGTTGCTTTCACTTGCATGTCGGAAGTGACGGTGAAGCTGGTCGCGGCTACTCCGCCAAACGTAACCTTCTTCGTCTGAATCAGGCTGACTCCCGCGATCGTAACCACCGTTCCCACTGCCCCACTGGTGGGATTGAAGCTTTTAATCTGCGGCGTTACGCGGAATGTCCTGTTGCTGGTCAGCTTCACACCAGACGTGGTCACGGTCACCGAGCCGGTCGTCGCGCCGTTAGGGACCGCAGCCGTTAAATATGTGCCCGATACTACCGCTGCCTTTGAGGCCGTCCCATTGAAAGACACCGTGGTCTTCCCCGAAACGAATCCCTGCCCCAGAAATTCGATGACTTTGCCAACTTTGCCAGAGTACGGCAATAGGCTGACGAATGCTGGCACACTGGTGTTCTTCCAGCTATAGAAGACGCCGCAATTACCCGTTGAGCAGGGATTCACATTTCCGGAGCCTCCTACCTGGCTGTCGCCGTAAACCAGTCCACTGGTATGCTCGAAAGGCGTAACGTAGGGCGTCGCTCCGGTGGTGTAATCAAACTTGTAGAGCACCGAATAAGCTCCTTTGGGGGTAATCTTGAAAACCGTGCCACAGCCATTCGAGCAGTTAGAATTAACAGTTCCTCCGTTGGAGTTTGCGCCATAGAAGTTGCCGTCGCTCGCTAGCACCAGACCGCCGTAAGGTCTGGCCCCGTCCGTGGTTCCGTTTATGTTGTGCAGGACGGTCAGCTTGCCCGACGGGGTGATCTTGAAGACGACTCCGCCGCCCGCGCTGCCGCCGTAGATCGTGGTCCCGTAGAAGTTCCCGTCGGCGCCCTGAACCAGGCCGGCAAAAGGAGTTTCCCCGTGAGTGCTGTCAAAACTGAAAAGCAATGTGAACTTCCCGGCGGGGCTGATCTTGAAGACGACACCCGCATTGGCGGTAGTCCCGGCCGGAGTCGTTCCGTAGAAATTGCCGTCCGTGCCCAGGACCAGCGGCCCGTACGGCTCATAGCCGTGGGTGATGTCGAATTCATAGAGGGTAGTGAGTACTCCTGCAGGCGTGATCTTATAAATTGTCCCGCAGCCGCCACCGCACACTGTGCTATTCCCTCCGGCGGTGGTTGTGCCGTAGAAATTTCCATCATTTCCTTCTACGGGTGGCGCATAAGGATACGCGCCGTCCTTGCCGCCGGTGAAGCTATAGAGGGTTGTGTAAGTGCCGTTCGGTGTTACCTTGAATACTGCCCCTGCCGTTACCGAGCCCCCCTCGTACGTAGTGCCGTAAAAGTTGCCATCGGTACCAAGAGTTACGCCGCCTTGGGGGAAGGCGCCATCGTTGCTGCTGCCCGTGAAGTTGTGCATGACCTTCAGCTTCCCCGCCGGTGTGATCTGGAATAGCGCCCCACAGCAGCTGCCTCCTGCGGGTGCGGTGCTGTACAAGTTGCCGTCCCGGCCCTGGGCAATGATGCCTGAATATGCAGGCCTAGATGGGTCACCGGTGTTACTTCCGAAGTCGTACAAAACGGAAAAAGTCTGGGCTTGGACAACGCTGGCCGTCATTACTAGGGCTAGCGTCACGAAAATGGAAAACTGGGAGATGCGGGTAGAGGTCATAACAGAAACTCCTCTGATTTGAAGTCAAGGAATGGCGCCCCATCAAACTTACGGGGATAGCAATGGCGAACCGCCTGTCACCATGCCTTATCCTTCAAAGCGCAAAGAGGCAGGAGATTGGCTCAAGGGTCAGGCACAATGTGAGGAGCCGGTGGCTTTGGCCCGGAGAAACCGGGGAATTTCCTTTGATGGAGCATGGCCCGCCTCAGTGGCTTTTTCCCGAATTGGGACATACCTGAAAATAATCTGCGAAATCAACCGGCCTCGATCTTTTCACCCGTGATATCCTACGACTGTAGGACATAACTTCTCGCTAATAAGAATCGCGTAGCCCTCGGGCTGCGCTTTTTTGTTGCTGGCAGAAAACTGGGACAAAAGGACATTCGGATGACGATGGAGATCGAACAAGGGTCGGGAATTTCGATATTTGCGGCGGCGGAGTGGCTGAGAGAAGTACACCCCCATGGCACGCAGAAGTGGGCCGGCGAACAAGCCGAAGCGGCATTTCTGAATAAGGCAACCAGCCTCGGATTGACCGTGTCCAAACCCTGGGGCGACAGCGAGCGTTATGACTTGATCGTCGGCTCCGGGTCGCGCTTGTCGCGCGTGCAGGTGAAGTCAACGCGGTACGAATACCCGGCAAAACACAGGTACAGCATCCGTAACCTCCACCATGGGACGCTCTACACGGAGGAAGAGATCGATTTTCTGGTGGTCTACATCGTGCCTCTCAATATCTGGTACATAATTCCGGTGAAGGCCTGTCGCAACCACCGTAATCTGCGTTTCTTTCCCGGTTCCACAAATTCACGCGGCCGCTTCGAGAAATATCGCGAAGCCTGGTGGCGCCTGCAGAGCAGAAAGTAGCCAAGCGTCGGGGGCTGACCCAGGCCCTCACCGCACACAAAAAACGGGTGCCCCGTCCTTCTCGCGTTCTTTGCGAGAGGGCGGGGCCTTTAGACACCAGACCCGGACTGTCATTCTGAGGAAGCGAAGCCGTTCCCAAAGCGCAGGCCGTCGCGAAGCGAAGGCCTGCCACCGAAGGATCCATGCACTCTGAACTTCATGTGTCCCAAGCGAATCACAACCAAGCAACTGTCATCCCGAGCGCGGCATCAGGTTCGCGCAGAGGATCTGATGCGGAGTCGAGGGACCCTGTGTGATGTGTCCAGAATGCGTGCGCAGAATATCGTCGCGAGCAGCATGGCATGTATCCGGTGGTCCGCCGCCGCGATGTCAGCTAAAAGCCCCGTAACCGCAAGCTTCGTGGATTTTGTGTTTCAATCGGAAAGAAAGCCTGGGCCAGCCCCCTAGTCCCGTTGACTCGCAGCGGTATGCCCTCCTAACATTGGTCGCACACGGAGCGAGGTTCTTCAGTGGTCGGCCAAACCATCTCGCACTACCGCGTCATCGAGAAGCTGGGCGGCGGCGGGATGGGCGTTGTCTACAAAGCTGAGGATGTGAAGCTCGGTCGCTTGGTCGCTCTCAAGTTCCTGCCCGACAACGTAGCCATGGACCCTCAAGCCCTAAGGCGCTTTCAGCGCGAAGCCAAGGCTGCCTCTGCCCTCAACCATCCGAACATCTGCACAATCTACGAAATTGACGACCAGCACGGCGAAGCGTTCATCGCCATGGAGTTTTTGGACGGGCTGACGCTGAAGCACCGCATCGCGGGAAAGCCGCTAGATAACGAAGCCGTTCTCTCGCTTGCAATTGAGATCGCCGAGGGACTAGATGCAGCCCACACCGGAGGTATCGTCCACCGCGACATTAAGCCGGCCAACATCTTCGTGACCAAGCGCGGACACGCGAAGATCCTCGACTTTGGTTTGGCGAAGCTCACACCCATCCTCGGCAGCGCCGGAGCGCATGGGGCGGCAGAACAATCGACGCTCACGTTGGAAGAGCACCTCACTAGCACCGGCGCAGCGGTGGGTACGATCGCGTACATGTCGCCAGAGCAGGCTAGAGGGAAAGAACTCGACGCTCGCACCGACCTGTTCTCGTTCGGGGCAATGCTGTACGAGATGTGTACCGGAACGTTGCCATTCCGCGGCGAAACGACAGGCGCGATGTTTGATTCGCTCTTGAATCGAGCGCCCGCCCCGGCGATCAGGTTGAACCCAGACATCCCCCCGAAGCTGGAAGAGATCATCAACAAATGCCTGGAGAAGGATCGAAATCTGCGCTACCAGCACGCCTCCGACGTTCGCACCGACCTGCAACGGCTGAAGCGAGACACGGAGTCTGCACCTGCTGCCGGAATCGCTCCAGTGTCGGTTTCCACTACGTGCCCTCCCAGAACCCTGGATTCGCTTGCAGTCCTGCCGCTGGCCAACGTTACTGGCGACCCTGAAACAGAGTATCTGAGCGATGGCATCAGCGAGAGCATTATCAATTTGCTCTCCCAACTTCCCACTCTTAGAGTGATCCCTCGTACTTCCGCTTTTCGCTACAAGGGTCGCGAAGCCGATCTAAGGACGGTTGGGTATGATCTGAACGTCCGCACCGTTCTCACGGGCAAGCTGATTCACCGTGGCGACAGACTTGTCGTCCAGACGGAACTGGTAGATGTAGTGAACGACGCACAACTCTGGGGTGGTCAGTACAACCGAAAGCTTGAAGACATTTTCGAATTGCAAGAGGAGCTTGCTCGCCAGATTTGCGAAAACCTCCGGCTACGGCTGACGCCAGAAGATGAGAAGCGCCTTGCCAAGCGACCTACCCGGAATCGCGAGGCTTATCAGTTCTTGCTGAAGGCCGACTACTTCCTGATGAAATTTACGCCCGAAGGGTTGCAGCAAGGAATGGCGTACGCGAAGCAGGCGATCGAAGCCGATCCCGCATACGCAGAGGCTTACGCTTACATCTCTTACGTGTACGTGGCGCTTGGCCTCTTAGGTTTTCTCATGCCTTCCGAAGCCTTTCCCAAGGCAAAGGCGGCGGCATTGAAAGCCTTGGAAATTGACGATACCCTCGCACAAGCACATACCGCCTTGGGCGCTGTGCGGCTATTTGACGAGCGGAACTGGTCTGGTGCCGAGCAGGCATTGAGGCGAGCAATCGAACTGAACCCGAACTACCCTTGGGGCCATGCTCACTGGAGCGATTGGTTGCTCGCAAGAGGGCGGTACGAAGAGGCCATTACTGAGACGCAAATAGCGATAGAACTCGATCCTCTCTCGGCAGCGTTGACCTTTAAGCTGGGACAGAAGCTCCTCTACCTGCGCGATTACGACCGTTGCTTGGAAACACTAAAAAAAACTCTGGAACTCGATCCCAACTTCGTGTGGGCGCACGCATTCCTCGCGCAGGTCTATGCTTGGAAGGGCGCATATGAGGAGAGTCTCGCTGTATGTGAAAAGGTGGCAAGCCTTCTTGGGGGCAACTCCTACAGCAGAGCATTGCGGGGTCTGATTCTAGCGATGTCCGGCCAAACGGATGAGGCGAGGACGACCCTGAATGAATTGAAAGCGTGGCCAAGACTGGATCCCATTGCACTCGTCGCTATAGCGGATGCCTACAGCTTTTTGGGCGATAGGGACGAGGCGTTGGAGTTGCTGGAAGCGGCTTATCGGGAACGCGCCCACCAGCTGATCTTCCTCGGCCTTAGACCAACGTTCGACAACATCCGTTCCGATCCGCGTTTCGCTGACCTTCTGCGACGGATGGGACTGCCGCAGGCATCAGTCCCGACATCACCCTAAAGCAAGCCTATGCCGAATACGCGAAACCGCAATAGCGGGAGCAAAATGAGGGCCCTCACTTGCTGTTCGCTCGCATCATCGCTTCCGGCGTCAATACCCCACTCCCCAGAAACCTAGACCGTAACGGTGACAAACTGAACTGATGGCGGGTTGATCCACGCTCTCACTCAATGTTGAATGCGCCTTTTAAACTGCGGCTGGCTGGGTGACTTCTTGTAATGCTGTTGCGAATGCGTTGATGGCTTGGTCGATCTGCTGGCGGGTGATGATTAGCGGGGGTTGGAAGCGGATCACGTTGCCGTAGATGCCTCCTACGCCGACCAGGACGCCGTTGCGTAGCAGGGCGTCGCGGATGGCTTCGGCTTCGGCGGTGGCTGGGGTTAGCTTTTCGTCTGTCACCAGCTCTACGCCGATCATCAGGCCGAGGCCGCGGACTTCTCCTATGAGTGGGCCATGCTTTTGCAGGGCGCGGAGTTTGGTCATGGCGTAGTTGCCGGTTTCGGCGGCGCGGGCGGGGAGATTTTCTTTCTCCATGAAATTGATGTTGGCGAGGGCGGCGGCGCAGGAGATGGGATTGCCTCCGAAGGTGGAGAGATGATCGCCGGGTTTGAAGGCGGCGGCGATTTCGGGGCGCGTGGTGAAGGCGCTCAGGGGGAATCCGTCGGCGATGCCTTTGGCGGTGACCAGGATGTCGGGGACGACTCCGTAGTGCTCGATGGCGAACATTTTGCCGGTGCGGGCGAAGCCGGATTGGACTTCGTCGGCGATGAAGAGGATGTTGTGCTGGTCGAGGACTTTCTTTACTTCTTTGAAATAGTTTGGCGGCGGAACGACGATGCCGCCTTCGCCCATGACCGGCTCGGCGATGAAAGCGGCCACGTCGCCGGAGGTGGCGAAGCGGATCACGTCGTCGATGGCCTTGGCGCATTGGCGTCCGCATTCCTCGGGATCGTTGCGCCATTGCGAACGATACGCGTAGGGTGCGGGAGCGAAAGCTACGCCAGGGGCGTAGGGGCCTCCGCGTTTTTTGCGGCCTTGGTTGCCGGTGATGCTAAGGGTGCCCCAGCTGCGTCCGTGGAAGCTGGCGTGGAGAGAAATGTATTCGTGCTTGCCCGTGTAGAGGCGGGCCAGCTTCATCGCGCCTTCAATGGCCTCGGCGCCGCCATTGCCGAAAAACGTTTTGGTCAGGCCTTTGGGGGCGACGTGGGCTATCTTTTCGGCTAGATCGGCGACTGGTTTCACGTGGTAAATGTAGGAAGAACAGTGGACGAGCTTGTCCATTTGAGCTTTCGCGGCGGCGATTATCTGGGGATTGCAGTGCCCGGCGTTCACTACCGAGATTCCGGAAAAGCAGTCTAGATATTCGCGGCCGTTTTCGTCGGTAACTGTGGCGCCGTTGGCATGGTCGATGACAATGGGAACAACCTGCTTCATGAAGCCGGTCATCACGTAGTCTTTGTATTTCTGGATGGTGTCCGACATAGCGTGTGACATTCCTTTGTGTACCTTCGTGTCCTCTGTGGTTAATGCTTTTAAGAAGGACAGCAGCCATCAGAACTTGCGCGAGTGTTCTTTGGCCCAGCGTTCTACCACTACTTTCTTTTCGGTATAGAACTCGATGGCGTCGCGGCCTTGTCCGTGCAAGATACCGAAGAAACTGTCCTTCCAGCCGCTGAAGGGGAAATAGGCCATGGGCGCGGCTACTCCGATGTTGATTCCTATATTGCCTGCGGGTGCTTCGTACCGGAAGCGCCGGGCGGCGGCGCCGCTCGAGGTGAACAGCGAGGCTTGATTGCCGTATTTGCTGCGCTCGAGGAATGCGAGGGCTTCGTCCAGGTCGCGAGCGTGAATCAGGCTCAGGACCGGGCCGAAGATTTCCGTATCCGCTACGTCGCTTGTCGGCGACACATCGTCGAGAATCGTTGGCTTCACGAAGTTTCCTGCTTCATACTTTGAGATCTTCGGATTGCGTCCGTCCAGCAGAACTTTTGCGCCTTGCTTCTCGCCTGCCGTGATCAGAGATTCGATTCGCGATCTGCTCTGCGCCGTAATTACAGGTCCCATCTGCACGCCTTCGTCTAGGCCGTTGCCCACGCGCAGGTTCGCGGCGGACTCTGTAATCGCGTCGCGGAATGTTTCTTGCGCTTCGCCGATTGTGACTGCGACGGAGACCGCGAGACAGCGCTGTCCGGCGCAGCCGAAAGCGCTGTCGCTGATGATCTGCGTCGCCATCTTCATGTCGGCGTCGGGGAGAACGATTACGTGATTCTTCGCGCCTCCCTGACACTGGGCGCGTTTGCCGTTGGCGCCGGCGCGCTCATAGACATATTTCGCTACGGGAGTTGAACCAACGAAGCTGATGGCACGCACCTTGGGATGATCGAGCAACGCATTGACGACAGTCTTCCCTCCATTGACGAGGTTGACCACGCCCTTGGGCAGTCCGGTCTGAGCGAGCAACTCGTAGGTCCGCTGGATCGTTAACGGCACACGCTCCGAGGGTTTCAGGATGAAGGTGTTGCCGCAGGCGATGGCGTAGGGCAGGAACCAGAAGGGGACCATGCCAGGGAAATTGAAGGGCGTGATCGCCGCCACTACGCCGAGCGGTTGCCGGATCATCATTTCGTCGATGCCGCGGGCGACGTCTTCGAGGTTGTAGCCCTGCATCATCATGGGAATGCCGCAGGCGACTTCGACGTTTTCTATAGCCCGACGCCACTCGGCTTTGGCCTCGGTGAAGGTCTTGCCGTTTTCCTGGGTGATGAGGCGGCTCAACTCGTCGATGTGATCTTCCAGAAGTTGCTTCAGCTTGAACAGCGGCTGAATGCGATCTTCGGGAGGAGTGCGGCGCCATTCGGGATAGGCCGCGGCGGCGGCTTCGACGGCGGTCGCGACTTCGGCGGCAGCGGAGAGCGGGGCTTTCGCGAGGGCCTCCCCGGTCGCGGGATTCGTCACGTCAAACCATTCCGCAGCATTGGATTCGACCCATTGGCCGTTAACGTAATTGGGAACTTTAGTGAGTGGTGGTGCTGCTATGGTCATTTGGGTTACCTCTGCTATCGCGATGTCTAGAATTCCGCTGATGCGAGACATTGCAAGCAACGTCTGTACAGCATGCTGTTGTCTGCCGAGCTTCGCTCGGCCGGGCGGGCGAGTGCGTCCGCCCCTATGTGATCATGCTCGCAACGTCTTTCTTCTCGCACACCGTGTGCAGCGCGGATTCCAGAACGTCTAGTGCTTCATCCATTTGCTCGTCGGTCACGACCAGCGGAACCAGAACGCGGATCACATTGGAATATGACCCGGCTGCAATTGTAATTAGCCCGTGCTCGTAACAATACTTTGTCACTTCTTTGGTTTCTTCTGCGGCTGGTTCACGGTTGTCGGCGGATTTCACAAGCTCGATGGCCTGCATTCCGCCGAGGCCACGTACGTCGCCGATAGTCGGCCAGCGCTTCTGCCATTCTTTCGCACGCTTCTGGAATCTGCTTCCGATTTCGTTGGCGCGAGTCAATAGATTTTCACGGTCGAAGACGTCCAGCACAGCCAGCGCCGCCGCGCAGGAGAGTGGATTGCCGGCGAAGGTACCACCGAGGCCTCCAGGGCCCGGCGCGTCCATAATTTCGGCGCGGCCGGTGATCGCAGCCAGGGGCAAACCGCCGCCTAGCGATTTTGCGGTGACGATAATATCCGGCTCGATGCCGTAGTGTTCGCTTGCAAACAACTTGCCGGTTCTGCCGAAGCCGCTCTGCACTTCGTCGGCGATGAACAGAACGGCGTGCTTGCGGCAGATCTCGATCAGCACGCGAAAGAAGTCGGGTGGCGGGACAACAAATCCTCCTTCGCCCAAGACCGGCTCGGCAATCACAGCAGCCACGTCTTCGGATGCGGCCACACGTTTGAATGTGTCTTCGAGATGGCGTGCACAGAAAAGATCGCACGAAGGATATTTCAGGGAATAGGAACAGCGATAACAATAAGCGTACGGAATGCGGTAAACATCGCCGGGAAATGGCGCGAATCCTGCTTTGTAGGGATGGGTTTTGCTGGTGAGGGCGAGGGTCATCATGGTGCGGCCGTGGAAGGCGTCTTCGAAAGCGATGATGCCCGAGCGTCCAGTGTGGGCGCGCGCGATCTTCACCGCGTTCTCCACGGCTTCAGCGCCGCTGTTCACGAATAACGTTTTCTTGGGGAACTTGCCGGGGGTGATCTGGTTCATTCGCTCGGCGAGGTGGATGTAGTTTTCGTAGGGTGTAACCTGGACGCAGGTGTGCAGAAAGCGATCAAGTTGGTCGCGCAAGGCGGTCATCACCGGTTCATGACGATGCCCGACGTTGAGGCAGCCGATGCCGCCGGCGAAATCGATGTAGCGGTTGCCGTCGACGTCTTCGAGCCATGCGTCTTCGGCTTTGGCTACGTACACGGGGGTTCCATGCGAGAGGCCTCGCGGAACCGCGCTGTTGCGGCGCTCGGCGAGCGCTTTGGATTTCGGGCCCGGGATTGGGGTTTTGAGCTGAATTGTGTTCATGGTGCTTCCCGCGTTGTGGTGCGAATTCCCTGACGCAGTGATCGTCGATTATGCGCATAGGGATCCTTCGACTCGGCAGCCTTCGCGCTTTGCGCGAAAGCTGCACTTCGCTCAGGATGACAGTGTTGAATCACATTGTTCAGTACCAGCCGATTGGGGCTTCGTTTAAATTGATGTGCACTTGTTTGGTTTCGAGATATTCTTCGATCCCCCATGGGCCGAGTTCGCGGCCAAAGCCCGATTGCTTGTAACCTCCCCACGGTGCTTCGACGTAGGTCGGTTGCATATGGTTGACCCAGACGATTCCGGCACGCAAGGCTTTCACGGTGCGAAATGCTTTGAAGATATCGCGCGTCCATACGGCGGCGGCCAGGCCGTAGGGTGAGTCGTTTGCAATCTTGAGGGCGTCTTTTTCGTCTTCGAACGGGATCACGGCGGCGACCGGGCCAAAAATTTCTTCGCGGGCGATACGATCGTTATTGGTCACATCGTAGAAGATCGTTGGTTCGATGTAGTAACCCTTGGCGAACTTCTCGGCCCGTCCGCCGCCCGTGGCGAGCTTGGCTTCCTTCTTGCCGAGTTCCTGATACGACCGGACCCGGTCATATTGGTCTTTGCTGACTACCGGGCCCATCTTGGTATCGCGATCGAGAGGCGCGCCCAGCTTGATCTTTTTCGCCTTCTCGGTCATTGCATCCACAAACTTCTTGTAGATAGGCTTTTGCACCAGGATGCGGCTGCCGGCGGAGCAAACCTCGCCTTGATTGATGAATACGCCGAAGAGCGCACCATCGATGGCGGCCTCGAAATCGGCGTCGGCGAAAAAGATGTTGGGCGATTTACCGCCGAGTTCGAGCGTGACTCGCTTCACGGTATCGGCGGCCTGTTTAACGATGATTTTGCCGACGGCGGCGCTGCCGGTGAAAGCAATTTTGTTGACGTCGGGATGTTGCACCAGGGGCGCACCACAGCTTTCACCGAATCCAGTCATCACGTTGACCACGCCCGGCGGCAGGCCCACGTCGGTCAGCCAATTGGCCATCTCGAGCGCGGTGATGGGGGTTTGCTCGGCGGGTTTTAGAATGCAGGTGCAGCCTGCCGCCAGAGCCGGCGCCAGTTTCCAGGCTGCCATTAAGAGCGGATAGTTCCAGGGAATAATCTGTCCGGCAACGCCGATTGGTTCTTTTAGCGTGAGGCTCACGGCATTGTCTGGAACCGGGTTCACGTAGCCCAAAATCTTTGTAGCAAGGCCGCCATAATACTCGAAACACGTGGCTACGTCGGCAATGTCGAATTCCGCTTCGACGATGGGTTTGCCGGTGTTGCGCGATTCCAGCTCTGCCAACATGGGCGTATTCTGGCGAATCTTTTCAGCGAGGCGGAACAGGATGCGTCCTCGTTCTTGGGCGGTCGTCGATGCCCAGGGGCCGTTTTCGAAAGCAGATTTCGCGGCAGCAACGGCGCGATTAACGTCGTCGGCATTTGCGTCGGGAACCTGGGCGATCACTTCTTCCGTGGCCGGGTCGTAAACCGGGAAAGTCTTATTCGTCTTGCTGTCGACCCACTCGCCGTTCACGAACATCTGATAGGTGCGAACTTCCGTCTTTACTCCACCTGGCATAATTTCAACCTCCTGCTTGTTCCCTCAGGGCCTGAAGGCCCAGCAATTTGTTGGACTCAACGGCACGACTGAAGTCGTGCCCTTCCCGTTTTGCGTGGCACGGGGCACGACTAGAGTTGTGCCCTCCCACTCGCTTCGACGGGCGAGTCGATCGTCTTCACCCGAACCGCCTCCGGGGTTTTCAGGCGGCTGTAGCCGAAGAAGAAAAACACCGCCAGTGAGATGAACCCCAGGGTGATGCCAAACATGCTGACTTCATATTTCCACAGTGATGTGATTTGTTTGGCTGGAAAAAAGGCTACGACGATGGCCAGCGTCGTTGTGATTAATCCGGATATACCGGCAAACATCAGCGTGCCTTTGCCATACCTTCCGCCATGGAGGGAGCCGCGCATCGCAAACTTGATCAAGGCGGCGAAGACGTAGAGAAATGGAACCAGTTGCAACACCACCGCGGCTGACAGCATTTTCTGAAACGCTTCCTGCACGCCCCCGGAAAGAGTGAAGTTGAGGACGATCAGGACGAGCGAAACCAACCCTTGCACAATCAAAGCCACGTAAGGAGTGGCGTACCTGGGATGAATTTTTCCCATGGCCGCGGGCATATAGGAATCGAGGCCGGCAACGAATGGGATGCGGGCTGAACCGCCCATCCAAGCGGAACCGATGCCGGCGATGGACAAGCTCAACATGACCGCGAAGGGTGCAATGATCCAGGCGACGCCAACCTTGTCAGCCATGTGGCTCACCGCCTGCACGATTCCCTGCAATACGTTGATGTCGTTTTTTCCAATGGCAACCAGGAGCGTGAGAGTTGCGCCTACATAAAGAGCGCCAGAGATTACGCCTCCCCAGGCGACAGCGCCGGGGAGGGATTTCTGGGGATCGCGAATTTCGTCGCCCATCACCGAGGCGAGTTCGAGTCCGACCAAACCAAAGCAAATCACGCCGAACGAGTTCAGAACAAACTTCGGGTCCGCGGGAATTCTGAAATCGCTTGCTGTAACTGGCGTTCCAAACCGCGACCAGACGGTCACACCCAATCCGATGAGCACGGCGGCGGCGACAAAGGTGCCGATCCCGCCCAGGTTGTTCAGCCACTTGCCCACACTGAGGCCGACGATGTTGAGCACGGTGAGAAAGGCTAGCAGTGCTATCGACGCGACCATGGCGAAGTTTTTGTCGTCACCAAGGGCAGCGTGGCCGGGACCGAGTGCGAATACGGAGACGCCAACGAAGTACAACATCACGGTGGGGACGTACAGCATGTTGTTCGTCCAATAGCACCAGCCGGAGAGGAAGCCGTGGAAGTCACCGAAAACTTCTTTTGCCCAGAGATAAACACCTCCCTCACCGGGGTAGCGGTGGGCCAGTTCGATGACGGCGATGCCCTGGGGCCAGAAAAAGAAAAGCAAGGCAATGATCCATAGCCAGACGGTAACGCCGCCGTTGGCCGCGATCGATGGGACAACGTTCAGATTGAAGACAGCCACCACGAAGAGCAGGACCAGATCGAAGCGGCCGAGGACACGCTTTAAGTGCGGCTGGTTCGCGTCTTGGGCGTTGTCTGACAATCCTGCACTCCCTGTCTTTATCCTTCCCTGTTGCCATTCCGAGCGAAAGAAGAAGTAAGCATTGTACGGTCCGGCAGAACAGCAGATTCCTCGCTTCGCTCGGAATGACAAATCTTTTATCGGGCACTTGATGAACCGATTTTAGTGGGCCACTACTTCCGCTGTCCGTTCTTGTTGAGCCTTGGCCAGCGCTGGCGCCACGTCTTCGAAGGCCGCGAGATGTTTGTCGATATCGGCGTCGGTGTGCTGGACTGAAACCGTCCACTGTTCATCCCACCAGTAGGGTTGCGGCATCACGCCACGGTTCACCATCGCGAACCAATAGTGACGCCAGAGGTCGACGTCAACCGCAGTCCAATCACGGTAATTACGGATCTCTTTGGGGTAGAGCATGAGAGCTCCATTGACACCCGCGCTCGCGATGTAGGCTTGCAAACCCACCTTCGCGATCGTCTTTCGATAGCCTGCGGCGAGCTTCTGGCTAAGCTTGTCCACGTAGGCGTAGTTCTCGCGGGTGAGGATTTCACGGAATGTCGCTAGACCCGCGGCCATCGAGACTGGATTCGTGTTGTAGGTGCCGCCGTGGAAAACTTTGTGCTCCGAGATGAGATTCATGACGGATTTATGCGTGCCGAACGCGGCGAGGGGCAAACCGCCGCCAATCGACTTGGCAAGGCAGATCATGTCAGGCTTCAGGCCGAAGTATTCCGAGGCGCCGCCCCAGCCGAGTTTTGCTCCCGTCTTCACTTCGTCGAAGATCAGCAGCGCGCCATTCTTGGTTGCGATTTCACGCAAGCCTTCGAGGAATCCGGGCTGTGGCATGCAAAGGCCGACATTCATCATGATCGGTTCGAGGATGATGGCGGCGATTTCTCCAGGATTCTGCTTGAAGCGAAGTTCGACGCTGGCGAGATCGTTAAAGGCGGCGACGGGGACGTTGGCAATGCTTGCCTTCGGCACACCCAAGCCGCCGGGAACCGAAGTGGGCGCGTGCGCGTCCCCGAACTCCGGGGCGTGAGGCTTCACGCTTACCAGAGCGGCGTCGTGCAGACCGTGGTATCCGCCTTCAAACTTGAGAACTTTGTCGCGGCCCGTTGCAGCTCGAGCCAGACGCACAGCGTGCATCGTCGCTTCGGTGCCGCTGCTGCCGAAACGAACCATCTCGACCGGAAAGCGATTACAAATTTCTTCGGCCAATTCCCACTCCATATCGTGGGGCATGCCGAACATGGTTCCGGTGCTCAAGCGCTTTTCGACGGCCTTCATCACCGCGGGATGACAATGTCCCGCCATGAGCGCGCCGAAACAGAGATTGTGATCGATGTAGTCGTTGCCATCGAGGTCGCGGAAATGAGAGCCGCTGCCTTCCTTGACGAAGATTGGGTAGGGATCGTAGGCGCGATAGTTGCTGGCCACGCCGAGCGGAATGCGTTTCAGGTTTTTCTTGTGGGATGCGGCGGACTTGGGCGTGCGACGCTCGAAGGTTTCGAGCTCCTTTTGCAATTCGGGGTACATCCGGGTCTCCAGGAATCTCAAGCCGATTGATCGGCCATTAGAATGTGCCCGGGCGCGAGGGCCGTCCGGGGCTTCGGGCTAGAAGAACAATTTTAACGCAAATTGAACCAGGCGCGGGTCGCGGGCCGAAGTGATCTTGCCGAACAGCGCGCCGTCGCCGAGATTGCCATCGGGATTGGTAAATTGGGTGTGATTGGCAATGTTGAATATTTCTCCACGGAATTGGAAATATTTGCTTTCGGTGATCGCAATCTGTTTGTGCACGGCAAAGTCGGTGTTGTTCAGACCGGGTCCGCAGCAGATGGTGCGCTGAGTGCCGGTGTTAAACTGACCCAGTGGTGGACTCGCAAAATCGGAACCGTTGAACCAATACCCGCCGTTGGTTTTCGGATTCAGAGTCGTGAATGGCGCGACTCGTTGCGGTGCCTCTGTGCCGACAAAGAAGAAGCTGTTGATCAACTCGGTATCGCTCGAAGCGTTGATCGAATCGTTCGACAGGCGGATCGGGAATCCACTTTGGAAGGAAGTGATGCCCGAGATCGCCCAATCATTTACGACCTTACCCACCCAGCCCTGGTGTTTGGGAATCGGCAGGTCCCAGAAATAACTGATCACGAAGCGTTGTGCCGAGTTGAAAAGCGATAGCGCGCGACTCGAATCGAAGGAGAAAGGATCCAGTGTTTCCTCGAAGCTCGACGCCTGATCGATCGACTTGCTGAAGGTGTAGGCGGCCTGGAACTGCAGACCCTTCGAAAAGCGCTTTTCGAGCATGGCCTCGAATGCGTTGTAGTTGGAGTTGGCGATCGTATCCTCGGCAAAAATGTCCGTGAACACGGGAATACCGTCTGCCGGGCAGTTAACACCATTGAACGGATTGCAGGTAGGAGAAGAATATGGACGCAGACCGACCAGGTTAAGACCGGTCGGCGCAACAGAACCAATGGGAGTGCCCGCAGGGATTACGGTCGGGCCGTTCGGTCCATATGGAACATGGAATCCTCCCGGCGGGGCGATTGCCGTTGGCGAAATGTTGAACTGCGTATCTTCCAAGGCCGGTCCACAAGTCACGGGAGAACCGAAGGAACTCACGTTTGCAGGGTTCGCATTCGCCAAACTGATTATGTCCAGGCAGGTTTGAGGAGTGGAAGGATTGATGTCGTGCGAAGCCAGTAGCCGATGGCCCTGAGTGCCGACGTAGCCAACCTGGAACATCAAGTCCTTGGCAAGTTCTCGCTGAATGCTGAGATTGTATTGGGCGGTGTACTGCGTCCGCATGTGCGGCTGAAATTCACCGAAAAGTTCGATTGGGCGGAACCTCTGCCAATCCTGCGGTTGACCCGGAGTGGGATTGAGAATTCCGTTGTAGGGATTCGGATTAACGGTTCCAGCCTGGCTCACGAAGGGCGTATTGAAAAAAGTGCCAGAGAGGAACGTGCTGCCGCCGAACGGTGGCTCCGCGCCGAACTGCTCCATCACCAACTGCTCCATTGGATTGTAAAACAGGCCCCATCCCGTACGAATGCTGGTCTTTCCACCGCTTCCAAACAGTTTGCCGAGGAGACCGCTGGTGGCGTCTGGGCTGTAGGCTAGTCCAATGCGGGGCGCGAAAGCCTTGTAGTAGGTTTGAGTCAGGGCGGCGGGAACTCCCTGGTCACCTGGAAAAACGAGTCCTGTAGGAAGCACACCGGCAGCGAGGCAGTTAGGTTGCCCGAAGCTGAGCTGCTCCGCGGGATTCAGCGTGCACGGATACACAGTCGAGTTCTGCCCGGGCCGGAAGGTTTGCACGTGATGGCTGATGTCCGTGAGCGGGGTATCGAGTTCCCAGCGAAGTCCGTAATTGAGAGTGACGTTGGGCCTGATCTTCCAGCTATCCTGAGCGAACGGGTACACCGAGGTGCTCCGGATGGCTTCGCTCTGAGCAGCGCCTTGGGTATAGGAATCCACCAGGCCGAGAAGATATCCCGCATAGTTATCGCCATCAGCAGTAAGCACGGCGTTCGCACTCGAGCTGCTAAACACGGGAGCGCCGTTAACATTGAAGTAGAGGGTTTGGTCGAAATGCGCACGGCGGACGTCGATGCCAAACTTCATGGTGTGGCTACCCTTGACCCAAGTCAGGCTGTCCGACCATTGATAACTGTTTCCAATCTGAGGCAACTGGCCCTCGAAGTTGTTGCCGATAACGGCGCCGCCAGAAATGGTGGTGAATGGCACTCCCTCGTGGCCTGCGCCTAATCCTGGAGTAATGCCGAATGACGGATTGCCGTTCGGGCTGCCGGCCAAGGCGTTGATTGCAGAAGAATCAGAAAGACCGGTGAAGCAGAACTTTTGCACGGCAGAAGAACAAGACGCAGTTACCAGGTTGTTGGTTTGTGGAGCTTGAAAACCAAGTTGGCCCTCGCGCATGTAAGTAAAGCGCCCCTCATTGACCAGTGCGTTTCCGATGGTCCAGGTATGGCTCACGTTTACCTGCTGAAAGCGTGAATCGTTGTTGCTTCCGAAACCCGGGATATTGGCACCGGCCGCCTGAAAGAACGAAAACGGTTGAAAATTCGCGTCGTCGGTGTAGTAGTAATAACCGGTCAGGTTCTGGTGATCGGTAAGCTTGTGGTCGATGCGGATCGTAAACTGATCCTGGAAATCGGTTCCCGAGGGTACAGCTTGAAAAATATTGGAGCCGACATTGGCGTTCGGAACGTATTTCTGAAGCAGGTCGGAGGCTACCGGATCCTGGCACTGAGTTGGAATAACGCCCGTCGGGAAAATCGAACCCCACGACACCCCAGCGGCCGGTGCGACGGCGCCGGGAACAGAGAGAATCGCATTCGTACAACCCGGCCGTCCTGCTAAAACACTGGCCACGAATCCGTCACTGGCGATCGCCCCAGTGAATTGTTGTCCGGCAGGCGCGATGGACGAAAAATCACCAGTTCTTTCCGCACCCGTCGGCACCAGGACCTGCGACCCTGACTGGCCCTGCACAATGCGGCGTCCTTCGTACGACACAAAAAAGAATGTCCTATCCTTTTTAATAGGACCGCCAAAAGTGCCGCCAAACTGGTTCTGATTGAACTGGGGTTTGACAGTGTTGAAATAGCCTTGAGCGTTCAGAACCTTGTTGCGGAAATATTCGTAGAGATTGCCATGGAAGTTGTTGGTCCCGGATTTCGTGATCACGTTCACCACAGCTCCGGAGTTACGACCATACTCGGCATCGAAAGTGTTGGTGATGACACGGAATTCTTCAATGCTGTCTGGAGTGGGTTGGATCGTAGGCAGGTTGACGAACTGGTCGTTAGCATCTCCGCCGTTCACGCTGAAGTTATTGGAGCGACCACGGCCACCGTTCACGGAAACGGAACCTGCAGAATCTGAACCGTAAAAGAGGCTGCCACTGCTGCCCAGCTGCGATTGCACGCCGGGCTGAAGCTGTAGGAACTGGTAGGTATCGCGGGTGTTCAGAGGCAATTCGTTCACTGAGCGGTCGTTGATCACCGCGCCGAGCTGCGTGCTGGTCGTGTCAACCTGAGGCGCTTCCGAGGTCACCTCGACGGTTTCCTGAGTCGCACCGATTGCCAATGTCTGGTTGAGCGTCACCACCTGGTTGACGTCGACAGTTACGCTCTTCTGGACGCTCTTCTTAAATCCGGTCAGCTCATATTCGACTCGATAGGTACCCGGCACCACTTCCACAAATGTGTAGTCGCCGTTTGCATTGGTCTGCGTGTCGCGAGTGGCGCCAGTAGCCTCGTTCGTCAGGATGACCTTTACGCCGGCTAACACCGCGCCCGTGGGGTCGGCGACGCGGCCGAGAATCCGTCCGCCGGTGCTCTGGGAGAACCCAGGAACGGAAAGAATGGTAAGCAAGCCGAGCACGGCCAGCCATGAAGCTGACACGCGGTGCGCCAGAGACGGATGCATTGAGCACCTCCCGATTCGTGTTGGAAGATTGCCAGCTAACAACTCTTGCGTGAAAATCAAACCTTGCTATAATCGCGCAAGGTTAGAGAACCTGTGGCACGCTGTCAAGTAAAAAATAGCGCTGTGATCGAGCCTGGAGACGACAGGGGAGCGCGGTTTTAGAAATGAAGCCCGCCGAGCCAAAACCTTACTTGAAAATCGGCGACGTGGCCCGACTGGTGGGCGTTTCTCCGTCGGTGATACGGTCGTGGGAGAGCCTCGGCCTCACTCGCCCCCATCGCACGGTCAGCAAGTACCGGCTCTACACACCCGAAGATGTGAAGTTACTCAAGCGAGCGCGATTTTTGCGGAAGGTTCGCGGACTGAACGCGCCCGCCATCGCGCAATTGCTCAAGCGCGAAGGCCTGGTGCGCCCGGCGACAAATGGCCACGGCGGCGCCATCGGTGTGCACCTGCGCCAACTGCGATTGCGTCGAAGCTTATCTTTAGCCCAAGTGGCAAAACGCGTTGGCATCTCAGTCGGATTCCTCAGCGCCCTGGAACGTTCCCACATGAGCGCATCAGTGAGCACTCTACGCAAGCTGGCGCGCTTCTACAAGACGAACATCCTTGATTTTTTCGATGCGGCGGAATCGAATAGCCGATTGGTACCCTCAGGCAAGCGCAAAGTCCTCGAGGCCGGTCCGGGCGTCCGCATGGAATTGCTGGCGTGGGGAAACACAGTGATGGAGCCGCATCTGTTTCGCATTTCTCCACGTGCCGGCAGCGGCGAATCCTACACCCACGAAGGCGAAGAGTTCTTGCACGTTTTGCGGGGGCAACTGCATATCTCGGTAGCGGAAGTGGAGTATCGCCTGAAGCCGGGCGACAGTTTTTACTTTGAGAGCGCCACGCCGCATCGTTGGTTCAACCCAGGCCGCACCGAAGCCCGGGTGCTGTGGATTAACACTCCGCCAACTTTCTAGAGCCGAGGTGTTGCGAAGGCAGGGATCGTGGAGGCCTATTGATGACCCGACGCTTCATTCTCGCGCTGTTGGCGGCATCCATTCTCCTGCTTGGAGCTTGCTCGAAGAAGACTCCCACGCTCAACCTGCTGGTGTGGGAAGGCTACGCCGACCCATCGTTCGTGCGCGGCTTTGAGGAGCAGAATCACTGCAAGGTCACCGTCTCTTACATGGGATCGAGCGACGAACTGGTTGCCAAGCTGCGAGGCGGCAGCGCGGGCAATTACGATGTGATTTCACCATCGAGCGACGTCGCCACGTCGATCGCCGCAGCTGGATTGGCCGCCCCGCTTGATCTTTCGAAGTTCCCCAGCTACAGCCAACTCTCGCCCCAGCTCACTTCCCTTCCCCTGGTTCGGCTGAAGGGACAAGTCTTTGGCGTGCCCTTCACGTGGGGGCCGAACCCAATGCTTTATGACACCACGGCATTTCGGCAACCGCCCGATAGTTGGAATGTGTTTTGGGATCCGAAATACCGCGGCAAGGTTTCCGTCTGGGACGAACTCTCCACGCTGTACATGGCGGCGCAGGTTCTCGGCTTCGACAAACCTGATCCTACTCACCTCTACAACTTGAGCGACGCTGAGTTGGAAGCCGTCAAGAAAAAGCTGCTGGAGTTGAAGCCGAACATTCGGAAGATGTGGTCGACGGGTGGCGAGCTCACGAATCTGTTTCAAAACCACGAAGTCGTCATCGCGATGGGATGGCCGCTCATGACCAACCAGCTTCGCAAGCTCAATTTTCCCATCGGCGAAACTATTCCGAAAGAAAATACCACTGGCTGGATCGACCACTTAATGGTGACTGCGGGCAGCGAGAACAAGGAACTGGCCTACAAGTTTCTCGAGTACATGATCGAACCTCAGACGCAGAAGCAGGTCGCCCATGTGACCGGGTACACGCCGGCGAATCCGCAGGCCGCGCAGTACATGACGCGGGAACAGGTCAAGAGCTTGCATCTTGATGATGTCGACAATTATCAACGTCACATTTACTTCTGGCAGGACGTGCCTCGCCGCACGAAATACGTTGAGATCTGGAATGAAGTAAAGGCAGCGCAATAAATTGGTTGGGCGCCGAGCGTCCTCCAACGAGCGTAACTAAACACAATGGCCACTAGCACCGAACCCGTGGTTACTTCCGCCAAGGCCGGCTTGCAACCATTGCTCGCGATCCGCAACGTTGCCAAGTCTTTCGGAAAGAATCCCGTGCTTCGCGACATCTCTCTGCAAATTGCGGAAGGCGAGTTCCTGACCATTCTCGGAGAAAGCGGCTCGGGCAAGACGACGCTGTTGCGCATTATTGCGGGGTTCGAGAGCGCTAATTCGGGCGAGATCCTGATGGAAGGCGAACGGCTCGATGTTTTGCCGCCGTACCGCCGTCGCGTCAACACGGTGTTTCAACATTACGCCCTCTTTCCGCATTTAAGCGTGGAAGAAAACGTGGGCTACGGACTGCGCGTGGCCAAGCTGCCGAAAGACGAAATTGCAGTCCGCGTCACAGATGCGCTCGCCATGGTTAAGATGGCCTCGTTCGCGAGATCGAAGCCTGCGAAGATCAGTGGTGGACAGCAGCAGCGTATCGCGCTGGCCCGCGCCCTGGTTAACCGGCCACGGCTTTTGCTGCTGGATGAACCGCTCTCTGCGTTGGATGCCAATCTGCGTCGGCAAATGCAGGTGGAGTTGAAGTCGCTGCAGCGCGAGGTCGGCATTTCATTCGTGTTTGTTACTCATGACCAGGAAGAAGCCATGGTCATGTCGGATCGCATTGCACTGTTGCGCATGGGCGAGTTGGAGCAGGTAGCTTCGCCGCGCGAAATCTACAGCCATCCAGCGACGGCCTACACGGCGCAGTTCATCGGGCACACCAATCTGCTTCGTGGCGAAATAAAGTCTGGCATCGTTCGTTGCAACTCGCTCTGGTGGAGAGTCGGCTTGCCCGAGGGCCCAGCTTTGTTTTCCTTGCGGCCGGAAAACATTCGAATCGTACCCCCGGCGACGGGCAACTCCGACATCAACGTGGTCAGCTTGCGGGGAAAGATTCAGCACCAGGCATTTCATGGCGCGACCGAACTGCTGCAGATTGTCTGCGACGACGGGCTCACTCTTTCACTAAGAACTGCAACTCGAGAGAACCGGCAAGGGGATGTGCAGCTGGAGTTCTCGCCCGCGGACGCCGTGCCGGTCCGCGAGTCCCCAGAGAGAGGCTGATAAAAAGTGTTTTCTCGCGCATACCGAGCCGCTATCACGCTGCCCCCGCTGTTATGGGTCGTGCTGTTTCTGCTCATCCCTTATGGGCTACTTTTTTGCTACAGCTTCTGGTCGGTTTCGCCCGCGCAAACCATCGTCCACTCCTGGACCCTGGACAACTATCGCGAACTTTTCCGCGTGAATGTTTACCTCCAAACTCTTTTTCGATCGATGTGGATTGCCGGACGCGTCATGATCTTTTCCCTGCTGCTGGGATATCCCCTGGCCTACTACCTTTCGTTCTATGCGGGCCCACGAAAAGATCTCTTTTATCAGCTGGTAATTATTCCACTGTGGGTCAGCTATCTGGTTCGCGCCTATGCCTGGAAGACAATCCTGGGCAGCGACGGCGTGCTCAACACATTGTTGCAATACGTCCACCTTACAAAACATCCGCTCGAGTTTCTGCTTTACAGCCCCTTCGCGGTCGTACTCACGCTTACCCACATCTATACGCCCTTTGCGGTTTTGCCGATCTACGCTGCGCTCGAGCATATTCCCCGCAATCTGGTGGAAGCGTCGCATGATTTGGGAGCGTCTCCGCTGCAGACTTTCTGGAGGGTGATCTTTCCACTCTCGATTCCCGGAGTGCTCGCGGGAGCAACTTTTGCATTCGTGTTGAGCCTTGGCGATTTTCTCGCACCGCTGCTGCTTGGCGGTCCGAGCGGAATCATGATCTCGAACATCGTGGTCAGCTTGTTCGGCGCGGCTTATAACTGGCCGTTAGGAGCGGCCATTTCGCTGTGCATGCTGATATTGGTCGTCAGCCTGCTCTTTCTCTCAGAGAAACTGGAGAACAAATGGAGCTTCCGATGAGCGCTGTCCGCGACACCTCCCGCTGGTTGCCGTGGCACGCCATCGTGGTCTTCGGATTTCTTTATCTGCCGATCGTGACCCTGATCGTCTATTCATTCAACGGATCGGGCGTCGGTGGATTCCCTCCGCACAACCTGACCCTGGATTGGTATCGCATGCTTTTTGCCGATGACGCCATCTGGGAATCGGTCGTGAACAGCCTGATCGTCGCATTGGCAGCAATGGCAATTTCACTGACGTTTGGCATCCCGGCGGCGCTGGCTCTGGATCGGGCGAATTTTCCCGGTAAGGCTTTGTTTCGCCGGCTCGTGCTCTTGCCGCTAATCCTACCCGGAATCATTACCGGACTCTCGCTCCTAATGTTGTTTCGCGCGGCGGACGTCAAGCTAAGCCTGTTGACAATTGTGCTCGGCCACGGCACGGCTTTGATCTCCGTCGCCACCACCGAAGTTTTCGCAGGCTTGCAGAAGCTGGATCGCGCGCAGGAGGAAGCCTCTCTCGATCTCGGCGCAAATTACTGGCAGACGTTCTGGCGGGTCACTATTCCCAACTTGCGATTATCGATCATCGGTGCTGCGTTGTTGATCTTTACCCTCTCCATGGACGAGATCGCGGTCAGTTTTTTTCTGATTGGGCGCGACAACACGCTGCCGCTGGAAATCTGGGGGCGGTTGCGGAGAGGGATCACGCCGGAGATTAACGCCATCTCCAGCATCATCTTTATTTTTTCTCTCATCGCGATCGTGAGTTGGTACCGCTTGCGAATGAATGCGGAAAAGCAAGGGATTGCCGTGTGAATCATGGCTGTGTAAATCATGGAGGACCTGCTCCGCGCCGTCCAACCGGGCGGGGACGCCCGGTCTCCACTAGCTATCAGGGGCAGAGTTACATATGACTACAAATCGCAGGGACTTCATTAAGTTTGTCGTCGCGGGATCGGTTGCCGCCGGTTGCCCGGTTGATCTTTCTTTATTAGCGGCCGAAACGCCGCAGCCGGAAGTGAACGGCGAAGACAATCGTATCTGCCACCAGGTGCGCGATGGAAAAATATTCTCCCGCCCTCCAGTTTCCGCGCGGCACGACCTCGTGATCGTAGGCGGCGGGGTGAGCGGGCTGGCCGCAGCCTATTTATTGCGCAATCGAGATTTCCTTTTGCTGGAGAAAGAACCCCATTGGGGCGGCAACGCCTATTTGATGGAATACCAGGGAAACGCGTATGCGACAGGGTCAGCCTTCCTCGGGAAAAGTGAAGATGCGTACAGCTTTGCCAAAGAAATCGGCCTCGAGCCTCTGCCCATCAACGATCGAGACGGCACCATCATCAAGGGCGAATGGATTGCCAATACCTGGGCGGAAGGTCTCGACAGACTGCCCTATCCCGCATCCGTCCGCGAGGGCTTCAAGAAGTTCAAGAAGGACATGCTGGCAATCGATCTTGAGAAACGTGGCAATGAACTCTACAACGTTCCGTTTTCTGATTTCATGAAAGGCTACCCGGTCGAGGTAAAGCAATGGTGGGATAACTACGGCCCTTCGAATTGGGGAGCCACGACCGAAGACACGGCTGCCGCTCTCGGCATTGATGAAATGCAAGAGATCGGTGGAGACACGGTTCCGCAATTTTACACCTGGCCCGGCGGACTGGGCGCAATTACCAAGAAATTGGCGGAGATCCTGCAGGCGAAATTCGCGGAACACATGCAACTGGGCGCGACGACGGTCGCCGTCGTCCCCGATAGCCAGGAAGTACAAGTCACCTACCTGCAGGGCGCGGAACTTAAGACTGTCGCGGCAAAAGCGGTCATTATGGCCAGTCCGAAATTCATTACGCGGCGGATCGTGCAAGGTCTCTCGGAGAAGCAGAGCGACGCCATGCACCAGATCCGCTACATCCCTTACGCGGTGGTCAACCTGATTTTCGACAAGCCCGTATTCAACAAGAGCTACGACACGTGGTGTCCAGGAAACACGTTCACCGATTTCATTGTGGCGGATTGGACCATTCGCAACCAGCCAGGGTACAAGCAGAAGTACAACATCCTCACCTGCTACACGCCCATGACTGAGGACGACCGCGGATACCTGCTAACAGAATCGAGCGCTCGAAAAAAAGCTGTCAGTGTTCTTGATGACTTTCAAAAGCTTCTACCCGGCTTCAACGTCGATCCGGTCGAAGTTCACATTTACCGGCGCGGCCATCCCCTTTATATGTCGACGCCCGGTCTTTACACCAAAGTGCAGCCTTTGGCACGACAACCGTTGGACCGCGTATTCTTCGCCAACACCGATTCCGAAGGCGCCGAATCTACCACTGGCAAAGCCATTGCAGCAGCCCGCCGCGCTGTGAAAGAGGCCGAAAGCCGATTAGCCGGCACGCCCGCTTCCCATCCCAAGACTATCTCCGGCTGACCTTCTTACCATAGAGTCACAGAGACACAGAGAAAGTTTCTTCTCTGTGCCTCTGTGTCTCTGTGGTGAACGTTCCGAACCCATAGTAAAGTGATTAGAGCGGTCATTGGGAAGGAAGTCTCATTTGAGTTCCAGCATTCGTAACATCGCTATTATTGCCCACGTAGACCATGGCAAGACCACGCTGGTCGACGCCATGCTGCAGCAGAGCGGCACCTTTCGTTCCAACGAGCACATCATTGAACGGGTGATGGACTCGAACGATCTGGAGCGCGAGCGCGGCATCACCATCCTGGCCAAGAACACTGCCATTCTTTATCACGACGTGAAGATCAACATCGTAGACACGCCCGGCCACAGCGACTTCGGCGGAGAAGTAGAACGCGCCCTGAAGATGGTCGATGGTGTCATGCTGCTGGTTGACGCCAGCGAAGGCCCGCTGCCGCAAACGCGCTACGTCCTCAGCAAGGCGCTCGAAGCTCACCTCGCGCCCATCCTCGTGATCAACAAGATTGATCGTTCCGACGCTCGCCCCCAGGAAGTATTGAACGAAGTTTACGATCTTTTCATCGATCTCGATGCCAAAGAAGAGCAACTCGACTTTCCGGTTTTGTACACCAACGCAAAGGCTGGAACCGCCTCGCGGGATATAAAAGGAGGCGGCGTAAACCTGCAGCCGCTGTTCGAGACTATCGTCGAAACCATTCCCGAGCCCAAAGGCGACGTGGCCGGGCCGCTGCAGATCCTGGTAGCGAACCTCGATTACAGCGACTATCTGGGCCGTCTCGCAATTGCGCGTGTGTTCAATGGAACCATGCACACTGGTGAAGACGTGGCCATCGCCAAGCTGGACGGTACGCTTCATAAGACCAAAATCACAAAGCTGTTTTCATTCTCCGGACTAAAGCGAACCGACATCACCGAGACCACTCTCGGCGACATAATCGCCGTAGCCGGCGTCGAAGGCATCACGATTGGCGAGACGATTACCGACGCGGAGAATCCGGCGCCGTTGCCGCACATCACCATTGATGAGCCGACGATTGCCATGCTTTTCACGGTGAATACCTCGCCGTTTGCCGGACGAGAGGGCACGTATGTGACCTCCCGCAATCTGCGGGAGCGCCTGCAGAAAGAGCTGCTGACCAATGTTTCCCTGCGCGTGGAGGACACGGCTACCACGGATTCATTCATCGTTATGGGCCGGGGCGAGCTGCAGCTTTCGATTCTCATTGAGATGATGCGCCGCGAGGGTTTCGAACTCATGGTAGGAAAGCCGGAGATTGTCACCAAGCGCGTCGATGGCAAGCTCATGGAGCCAATCGAGAAGCTGACCGTGGATGTGCCGGAAGATTTCGTCGGCGTTGTGATGGAACAACTCGGCTCGCGTAAAGGCGAAGTCCTTAACATGCACAATCACGGATACGGCCGCGTGCGGATCGAGTTCCGCGTGCCCAGCCGAGGCTTGATCGGACTACGCAGCCAGCTGCTCACTGACACGCGCGGCACGATCGTGATGAACTCCCTCTTTGATGGCTACATCGAATGGCAAGGCGAGATTCCGCACCGTCTGACCGGTGCGCTGGTCTCCGATCGCGCGGGAGTGACTACGCCGTACTCTCTTTACAACCTTCAGGAGCGAGGCGAACTGTTCGTAGGCCCCACGATCGACGTGTACGAAGGCATGATCGTTGGTGAGAACGCCAAGGACAACGACCTCGATGTGAATGTGGTCCGCGAAAAGAAATTGACCAACATGCGGTCTTCCACCTCTGACATCGCGGTCCGCCTGGTGCCATTCCGGAATCTTAATCTTGAGCAGGCCATTGAATTCATCGCCGACGACGAGTTCGTCGAAGTCACTCCGAAATCTCTTCGGCTACGCAAGAAGATCCTGCAAGCCAACAAACGAAAGAGAAGTTCGATGGCAATGGCGGAAGAAGAGCGATAATGCCCCGCCATCCCGCCAAGCCGGATGCCCGCCGAGCTCAAAAGACGGATGCCGAGTTGAAGCTGTATCTCGTGCCCTGCAGTTGCGGAACAACCTTCGCGGTTTCCGAGAACTACGACCGGCAAGGTACGGCGTGGGGCCGCTACCTGAAATGTCCGAACTGCGGCAAGCGTCATGATCCCAAGAATCGTCTTCTGCAACTCGGCTTTCAGCGCGACGGTTATTGGAAGGTAGATGGCTGCTAAGAATTTGGCATCTTGAGCGCAGTATGTTTCCTGCGCTAGCACGGAACATACGCCGGCAAGTAGGGATTCTTCGACTCCGCTCAGAATGACAGGCTGATAATAATCAGTTGCCAACTGAATCCCGTAAGGTCGTTTCCGCAGAATCCCTTCCCACCAATAGCGGACCTGCTATACTTCCTGCGCATTTGATTGTTCGTAACTTTGGCTTTCGGCTTGGCCAACCAGCCTTCCAGTTGCTGCCGAAGTCGCCCACGCTCAAATAGCTCACTCAGAGGCAATTCGCTTGAAGAACATTTTCGTTGGGAACCTCGACTTCAATACTTCGGAAGACGAACTTCGCAAGCTCTTCGAGGTCCATGGGCAGGTGGACCGGGTCAGTATCATGACCGACCGGGATACCGGGCGCTCGCGTGGCTTCGGCTTCGTGGAGATGACGAGTGCGGAGGACGGAGAGAAGGCCATCGCGGCGCTGAACGGCACGCAGATTGGCGGACGCACCTTGAATGTGAATGAAGCGCGTCCAAAGGTCGAGCGCGGCGGAGGCGGTGGTCGAGATCGTGGCGGGCGCGGCGGCGGACACGGGGGCGGTGGTGGCGGACGTAATCGCTATTAGACTCCTTTCGGACTTCCGGCAAATCAGAATAATCAGTCCAGCGTCATGGCTCACCTCTTGCTGCTTGGAGCGTGACGATGACTTTCGATCTGACAATTGATAGGGTAAAGCTCCGCATGTACACTGGAAATACTGGCGTGCGCCCGTAGCTCAGCTGGATAGAGCGGCAGCCTCCGGAGCTGTAGGTCGGGAGTTCGAATCTCTCCGGGCGCACCAGGCACTCCCCAAGATCCTTCGCTGCGCTCGGGATTTCGGCTGCGGGCTCCCGCTTCGCTCACGCCCGCAAAACGCCTCAAGTTCGAATCTCTCCGGGCGCACCAGGCTTTTTTTTACCAACTCGCGCGGCGCGCCTCGGCTAGATCCAAATCCTCAGTGAAATAGGTTCAACGCGTTTTCGTTATCGTCCACGAAATAGATGCCCTGGCCCGCGACATCGATCAGCCCGAACAAGGCGCCGGCTCCGGTGCCCATGTCGTCCAACAACACTTTTCTGACTTGATGCCCGTGGTGGCCCTCCACTTTGGTCTCGACCAGGTATCCGTCGCCGCTGTTGACGGTCAGGATGTTACCGTTGGTCGCAATCTCCAGGCCAAGTGGACCATTCAAAGCGCCGCCCTGAGACACCGTCGTACCCGTTCCATCGGACGTGTTGCGTTGCAGCGGATCCTCGATGGCGACGATGCGGTTGTTGAGAGTGTCGGCTACATAAAGTACGCCGCCGTGCCCATCGTCGTCACGGCGATCGGTGTCGTGGCCATCGCTATGGCTCAGGGCAAGTCCCGTCGGTCCGATTACCAGGGCGGTTGGATCGGTCCGCTCCGCGAAACCTGAGCCGATGATTGTCATCTGCTGCAGGTTCGGCATCGACCCGTGTGGAATGTTCAGGTCCAGCCGTAGAACCGTGCCTTGATGTACGATCTTGCCGCCGCCAGCGACTGTGCCGTTCAAAACATTAGTGACGAAAAGACTGACCTTGCGGCCGCCATCGAACGCTGCCATATCCCAGGGACCATTGATCAGCGAACCAAAGAATGTCTCGACCACTTTGCCGCTGCTGTTCAAGACCAGCAGGCATCCCGCTTGCACGGTGTCTGACATTCCGTCCGTGGTTGGCACACTGCCCACGATTACCCATCCGGTGCGGAGCGCGACCAGCGCGGTGGTCAGTCCAACTCCCCCGGGGCAAGGACCGGGTAGAGTGTTGGCGTCAATTTGGGCAAACAGGGTCACCGTCCCGCTCGGAGTGATCTGCACAATAGTCGTGCCGGTTCCTTGCAGATTGTTGCTGTTGTTGAAGTTGCTGACCAGAATATTTCCTTTGGTAAGCGACCCTGTGGTGGTAGGCACGCGGGCAACGCCATAGGGGTTAAGGTCGCCGTTACTAGGAATCGTTGAAGCGACCGTGGTGACGGTCCCAGCTTGCGCGTTGGCCAGTGCCAGCGCGACTATCGGAATCAGAGCAATCACACGCGCGATGAGACGGCGGTTCGCACCAAGTATTTGATTTAGCGTTTTCACTTGTTCCCCTCCTTAATTAGAAAACTGGATTAGCGAGACATTTGTGAGCCAGAGATTTTGATCGTCGAGACGAGCCAGACCTCGCAGCTCGCAGGGAACCGATGTTATGTAGTTCGGGTAAGACGGCTGTCACAGATTTGTCAAACCTTTGTAATTTCACAGGCACAAACGAGGAAACGCCGGGTTGGTGTCGCCGAGCACTTCAGGCACATTTTGCCCGGCGACCAACCGAGCTGAGGCAGCACTTGCCGCCGCGCACTCGATCCGGATAAAGAGCCAGCAGAGAATTGCGCTCAACTCTAAATAGAATCAGCAGTCTGGATCTGAGGGCGGCCGCGAAGGATTCTGGCAGGCGACTTGCATATCGGGAAAGAGTCAGTATCGAGGAGCCGACCAATGTCTGTATCGATTCTCCCCAGCACCACCCTGAATCAAGCCTACAACCTGCAAACCCCGAACCAGCAGCAACGAACGGAGTTTCAGCAGCTCACGCAGGCGCTGCAGTCGGGCAACTTAAGCAGCGCTCAGCAGGCGTTTGGCGCTCTTACCAACAACGCCAGCAATTCCGGTCTATTGAGCGTGCAGTTGTCGCAAGACCTCGGCAAATTGGGGTCGGCGCTGCAGTCGGGCAATCTTGCCGGTGCACGGCAGGCGTACTCCTCGGTTCAACAGAACTTACAGAGTTCGCCTCCGATGGCCGCGCACCATCACCGGTCGCATCACGGCGGATCGGTGTTGAACTCACTCCTGTCGGGGCTTTCGGACAGCATCAGCGGCTCCGGCAGCAGTGCCGCCAGCCAGAGCGGCACCTTCCAGCCGGTTAATTTGACGGCTTGAATTTTGGCCTGCGAACTACATCGATCGCAAGCTCATGGAACAGCGCGGTCTCCGGGCGCACATTAAAGCAACTGGACGTTCTTGTTCAGGGACAACTTTTAAATCGGCGGCAGCTGCTTACCACTGCGATCTTTGCCGCCGCTTTCGGCTTTGTGGAGGCCGCAGTCGTAGTCTACCTGCCTGCGGCGGTTCTTCTGCTCCCCGGGTACGGCCGAACCTTTACCGACCCCGGAATTCCTCAGCCGGCTACGAGCAGGCAACATCGATTTCCCAGTCTCCTCCGAGCCTCCTCGCCATCGAGGTCCATCGCGAGGCGGACTACGCGAGCCGCGCCAGAACCGGACCGAGGATTGCCAGAAATAGCACGTAAGCGGCGGCGAGCGGCCCCAGGCTTGGCTCGAGCCCCGCGCCCAGACCCGCAATCACAATCGAGAACTCTCCCCGTGCGACCAGTGCCATTCCCGCTCGCAGACTTCCCTGCTTATCAGCGCCAGCTCGCTTCGCTGCCCAATAGCCGGTGGCAACTTTCGTGGCCGCCGTGACCGCACCCAATCCCAGAGCGACCGGTAGCGCAGCGGGCAATGTAGCGGGATCGATCTGCAGCCCGAAGAAGAAAAAGAAAGTCGCCGCGAACAAGTCGCGAAGGGGAGCGAGAAGTCGATGCGACTGCTCCGCGATTGGTCCAGATAGCGCGATGCCCACTAGAAACGCTCCGATCGCCGCCGACACCCGGAAACGCTCCGCCAAACCGGCCACGAGCAGCACAGTTCCAAACGTTGTGAGCAGAATGATCTCGTCCGATTCGTGTGCGAGAAACCGGCTGAGCTGCTGTCCGAACCTCAGGGCGACAAAGAGCACGAGCAGAACTACCGTGACTGCAACCGACACGGAGATTGCGATCTTCGCGGGACCACCACCGGCCAGCAACACTCCTACTAGAGGCAGGTAGACGGCCATCGCCAAGTCTTCGAGCACAAGCACGGCTAGAACCATCGGCGTCTCTGGATTGTTAATCCGCCGCAGTTCCTCCAGCACCTTGGCAATCACTCCGGAGGACGAAATGTAAGTGATGCCTCCCAGCAAGACTGCAGCCAGTGGCTTCCATCGTAGAAGAAGCCCGGCCACGAGCCCGGGCGTGAAATTCAAAAGCAGATCCACGAGGCCCGCGGGCAGGCCGACACGGAGATTCTTTTTCAAATCTTCTCCGCTATATTCCAGCCCCAGCATGAACAGCAGCAAGAGCACGCCAATCTCGGCCCCGGTTCCTATGAAGCCCCGGCTAAGCGGGAGCGGAGCCAGGCCGCCATTGCCAAAGGCGAGCCCAGCCAGAAGGTAGAGAGGAATGGCGGAGAAGCACCACCGGTTCGCGAGCCGCGCAAGAATTGCAAGCAGCACGATGGCGGCGCCAATTTCTACAAACAAATGCGAAGCATCGTGAGCTCCAGGAGCCATAGGTTGGAAGAATAAACTAACGCGACGAGTGTTTACGATAAACCAAGGCGAGTGTAATATTCCAAACGAATACGCTCAGGAGGGAAACCGGTGAGACTCGTCTGTGTGCTGTGTGCTTGGATGTTTCTCGCTTCGTTGTTTGCCTTGGCGCCCGATGCCTCGTCCAGCGCTCCCGGGAGCCAGCTCTACTGTAGCCATCCGACGCATGGCAAATCAGGATATTTTGGGCCCTGCCACCCCGGTACAAATAGTCCGCTTACCGGTAAGGACCTTCAGGATCACGTGAAAGCAAATCCATCGCACTCCGGATACGTAGTCGCTCAGGCGTGCACTACTTAGTGATGGCGGAAGCGAGTGGGAGTCGAACCCACCATCGCCGCCGAAAGACGACGATCGCCGGTTTTGAAGACCGGGACGATCACCGGACCGCATGCGCTTCCGTGACGCGGATTCTATGTTAGCTGTGAAGCGCATTGGCTGCATAGGGCTTGTGTTCCACGTGGAACATTTTGTAGTGGCAATTTTATATGGACAGTTATATACGTATATCGTAAATGATACGGCAGATTAGGGTTACGAAGGGACGGAAGATCGGCACGCTGAGGGCTTCGGCCTCCGAGGGGAAGCGGGCGCATGATCTGATTGCGGAGGTCGGCAGTTTGTACCGGCCGATCAAGAAGCCCGTGACGCTGCGCATCGACGCGGATGTGCTGGCTTGGTTCAAGAAGCAAGGGCCCGGCTACCAGACGCGAATCAATCAGGCGTTGCGGAACGTCATGTTGGAATCGAAGAACTGAAAAGCGGCCACGGATCAGCACGGATTTCACGGATCAGAATTAGAAACTGATCCGCTTCATCCGGGCCAATCCACGGCGACAAGTCACTTCGGCTGGGGAACGATTCGCAGGTATGGTTTTGGCGACTTCCAGCCTCCTGGGTATTTCTGTTGCGCTTCCTCGTTCGAGACTGATGGCAAAATAATGACATCGCCGCCTTGCTTCCAATTCACGGGCGTGGCGACTTTGTGTTTGGCGGTGAGCTGCATGGAATCGAGGACGCGCAGGACTTCGTCGAAGTTGCGGCCGGTGCTCATAGGATAGATGAGCATCAGCTTGATCTTCTTGTCAGGGCCGATGACGAATACCGTGCGCACGGTGGCGTTGTCCGCCGCGGTGCGGCCCTCGGAGGTGTGACCGCTCTCGGCGGGCAACATGCCGTAGAGTTTCGCGATCTTAAGATCAGTGTCACCGATCATTGGATAGTTCACCTTGTGGCCTTGCGTCTCCTCGATATCGGCTGCCCACTTGCTGTGATTGGTCACCGGGTCGACGCTCAGTCCAATGATCTTTGTATTTCGTTTGGCGAACTCGGGCTGAAGGCCGGCCATGTAGCCGAGTTCGGTAGTGCAGACCGGAGTAAAGTCCTTGGGATGTGAGAACAGAACCGCCCAGCCGTCGCCGATCCACTCGTGAAAATTGATTGTGCCTTGCGTGGTCTCGGCGGTGAAGTTTGGAGCGGTGTCGTTGATGCGGAGGGTTTTCGCCATATTTTCGGTTAAGGTGTCGGTGCTCATAATCTCTCCTTCGTGAATAGGGTTAATCGGGGACTCGCCGCGTCCTTCAAAGCGTGAACTCCAGGCATAAAAACGAAACCCACCTCAGTTCTCCGGGTGGGTGTGAGAAAACCTGGATCGCACTACCCACACGCCGGGGCCCGCGTATAACAACACATTGGGCATGGCGCGGAGCAGATGCGCATACATCCGTCAGGATACGCGGGGGTGAAAAATCAGTCAAACGGGCGCGACCAAAAAATTCAATAACCACAAAGGACACGAAGGTCCACAAAGGTCAACCTGGCGTACCTAAGACGGTGGCCAGTTCTCGGCGCTACAATAATCGACATGGCAACGGAACTTCGGCGGCTTCCCTTCGTGCAGTTGGATGTGTTCACCGCGCAGCGTCTTGAGGGCAATTCTGTGGCGGTTTTTACTAATGGCCGGGGGTTGAGCGACGACGAAATGCAGGCGCTGGCGCGAGAGATGAATCTTTCTGAGACTACGTTCGTTCTGCCGCGTGAATCGTCCATCGAACGCGAACGTGGGGTGCGGGTTCGAATTTTTACCGTACAAGAGGAGTTGCCGTTCGCCGGTCATCCGACGCTCGGAACCGCATTTCAGTTGCGCGGGTCGACGGGTGCGCGAGAGATTGCGCTGGATCTCAACGTGGGCAAGGTTCCAATTCAGTTCGAAGAGAAGCCGGGGCAACCGGTATTTGGCGAGATGACGCAAGTCGATCCCAAGTTCGGCGAGCGTCACGATCGCGAGGCGGTAGTGCGCGCGTGCGGATTCCGGGATGGCGATATCGATCCATCCCTGCCAATCGAGACGATCTCGACGGGCATGCCCTTTACGATTGTGCCGATACGCGGACTGGAAATCATTCGCAATCTGCATCTGGACATGAAGGGCGTCGACGAATATTTGCGGCGTTCCGGGGGAAAGTTTTTCTACTTTGTCAGTCGCGAGACGGTTGATCCGTCGGCCCGGCTGCACGCCCGGATGATGTTCTATAACGGCGAGGACCCGGCGACGGGCTCAGCGGCGGGATGCGCCGCTGCATGGATGGTCGCCCATGGCGTCGCCAAGCCCGAGGAGCGCGTATTGATCGAGCAGGGCCTCGAGATGAAACGGCCTAGCCGAATTTTTGTTCGCGCTTCGCGCCAGGATGACAGAGTGGTTAATGTGCGGGTCGGTGGAAATGTTATCGAGGTACTGCGCGGAGAAGTTACTTTGTGAGAGCGGCGTGCGCGAATGTGCAGGAAAAATGATGGCATGCACAACTGAAGAACTTTTTCAATGGGACAGATCTCCCATTAGCATCGGCGGCACTTTACATCTTTCAGCTTCAGCTTTAGGATTCATCTCGCTCTGAAATCTCTATCAGGAAAGTTTTCGGATCTCCTCCGGCGCGCGGTTTGCCCGGTTCGCCATTTCGGAAACAACGAATGAAACCAAAAAGAACGATCCTCTGCGTCGACGATAACGAACAATCGCTCTCCATCCGCAAAGTCATGCTGGAAACCAGGGGCTACCGGGTGGTCACCTGCACCTGCGGCGAGGACGCGCTGGAGCGGTTTAAGAAGGGTGGGGTCGACCTGGTGCTGACCGATCTCATCATGCCTGGACTGGATGGAACCAAACTGATTGACGAGATCAAGAGCCTCTCGCCACAGACTCCAGTAATTCTTCTCTCGGGTAAAGTTAAAATCTACGATCGCGACAGCAGGGCCGATGTTTTTCTGCCAAAAGGAATGTACGCGCCGGCCGAGTTGCTGGAGCGTATCCGATTGTTGCTGGTTCGGAAGCGCGGCCCGAAGCGCGCGCAACCGCAGGTGGTGCAATCTCCTCCTCGCAGCAGCGCAGCCTGATGTGTTCTCCATTCACCACAGAGGCACAGAGATTTATTGATTCTCCCGCTATAGAATTCAAGATGTTCTTGGCGACTATGCGGTGAAATTTATCAATGAACCGGAATATTGTTCTTGAAGCGATTGTCTTGGGCATGGCATTGTTCTCTGCCGGCTTGGCCAGCGGACAAAAATACTTCGGGCCAAAGTGCCTGGGGCTTTATTGCGTTGATCGGGACACGCGGGTCAGCGACGTGTTGAAGAAACTGGGACCGGCGCCGCCAAGAAGCTCGGAATTTGCGCCGTACTGTTACGAATCCCCGGAACAAAAAGTCTTTCTGTACCTGCGGTCGGCTGAGGCAGTCCCGCCGACAGTAGATGCCGTCTTGCTTGCCGATTTTCCAATTTGCGCGAACATGCCGGTGGCATCTGCTAAGGACGAGTTGAATGGATGGAAGACTCCACAAGGAATCGGGCTCGGGAGCTCAGAGCAGGATGTCTTGAACGCGTACGGGAAGCCGTCACGAGAAGAAAAACTAGATTCGAAAATCTATAAAGAACTCATTCAAGGCTACAAAAAAGGAGACCCGCTGCCAGATGCGGGCGAAAAAGAGTTGGTATACGGCGCGGGTGCTACCGCCGGAGATCTCAGCCTGGCTCGGTTCGGGGTGCGGAACGGGAAGGTATCTTATATTTGGCTTTCCTATAGCGAGTGAGAGGATTCGAGCTCGCTTGGAGTCCGTCAGAATGGTCGAACATTGGGCTGGCTCGAAAAACCCGGAATCGGGGCAGGTCACTCTTATGCACCTGTTCTTGTGTATTGCTTTCTTCATGCCGGTAGCTGCGGCTACGTTCGAACTTAAGCGTTCTGGCGGAGGAACGCTGCGTTATCTGGTCGCGATACCTTCGGCGCTTGTGCTCGGCGCTTTGATCGTCTCGTTGGACTGGAAGCTAGGGAAGGCACTGTGGTTGAGATGCCAGCAATATTCCGAGCAGGCGCAAAATGCAGTTGCCGTCGCTCTATTTGTGGTGGAGTTACTCTGGATTGTTGTTGGGAGCGTCTCAGGATTCAAGCTGGCGGCATTTGTCGCATCGCATGTCGCCTGGTGACTTTCCTACGGGCGCGGTTAGCTTAGAGCGCGCAGGTTCCCGGTAACCTTTCTCGATTTCCAAGGTGTTGACTCCGAGGGGCCATCGCACGATCGTCGCATTCAATCGAATATCCAGTGAAGTCTTGCATCGCCACAAGTCCTGCAGCCCCGCCTCGACGCGTACTCCTAAATTGTGTGTGGAACGCGAGACACAGCGGCTTCGTGTAATATCGATTATTTGGATGTCCGTTCTTATTGAAGCCGTGGATGTGCACAAGACGTACCGCGTGGGCAAGGTCCAAGTGCCCGCGCTGCGCGGGATTTCCTTTAGCGTCGACAAGGGTGAGTTTGTCAGTGTGGTCGGCCCTTCGGGCAGCGGCAAGTCCACGCTTTTTTATCTTCTGGGGGGACTGGCGCGGGCCGACTCGGGTCGCATCGTCATCGACGGCGACGACTTCGCGCAACTTTCCGATGCGGAGCGCACGCGGATGCGCAAGCACAAGATCGGATTCGTCTTCCAGAAATTCAACCTGCTGCCTACGCTCGATGCGCGTTCGAACATTAATATTGCGATAGACATTGCCGGGGCGAACGGGAATCGCGATGCCGCGTACTTCGAGAAGATCGTGGGCTTGCTGGGATTGGAGAAAAGGCTTCCGCACCGACCCTCCGAGCTGTCTGGAGGGGAGCAGCAACGGGTTGCGCTGGCGCGAGCGCTGATCAACAAACCAGCGATTGTGTTGGCCGACGAGCCTACGGGCAACCTGGATTCGAAGAACTCGGTCATCGTGTTGGACATGCTGCGGCATTCCAATCGCGAACTGGGCCAGACCGTACTCATGATTACGCACAATCCGGAGGCCGCGAGCTACGGAGATCGCATTATTCACATGCGTGACGGCGAGATCGTGAGCCCGGAAAAAGATCCGCAGTGGACGGGGGCGCAGATTCATCCGTCGCGCGGTTGATTGTCACCATCTGGAGATGAGCTGTGGATGATTTGAAAAAACCGATTCTGCCGGGGAAGGGCGCTTCCGACTACGAGCGTTACCTGCGCACCGATGAACTGCTATCGCTGCAAAAGCTTCCTGAAGAGTTTCTGCATAAAGATGAGATGACATTTCAGGTTGTGCATCAGGCTTCGGAGGTGCTGCTGAAGGGGGTTGCGTGGGAACTGGGGCGGGCACGGGCGCATATCGAAGAAGGCGACTTCGCGAATGCGGCCCGGCTGATTCGGCGCGCCAACCACATGCTCGATTATCCGATCTCGATGCTGCACGTGCTGGAAACGATCACGCCCTATGACTACCACATTATTCGCGCCGGATTGGGGCATGGCAGCGGGCTGGATTCGCCGGGTTTTCTTTCCATGCTTCATGTGGGGCCGCGGCTGGGTGAAGTGTTCCATGCGCAGCTACGCAAGGCGAACCTCAGCGTGGACGACCTTTACCGGCGGCATGATGAATTCTTTGGCTTGCATGATGTGGCGGAATGTCTGCTGGACTTCGACGAACGCATACACCTTTTTCGATTTCATCATCTCAAGCTGGCGCAAAGGATTATCGGAGGCGGCGTTATCGGCACGATGGGCACGCCGGTCGAGGTTCTTCATCAAAGGATGGAGCACCTTTTCTACAAGGATCTTTGGGACGTGAGAAACCAGATCACGGCAAAGTCTAACGAAGCCATGCAGAGGCCCAAGTCCGGGTGCGCGTATTGACGCTCGCGTATTTCCTGCGGTAGTTCAACAGTCGTGGCACGAATCGTCATCCTGGGTTGCGCTGGTAGTGGCAAGACTACTTTGGCGCGACGGCTTGGCGAACTCACGGGCGCACCCGTTATCTGTCTGGATGAGATCTGGCAGCCTCATTGGAAAGAGCAGGACGTTCCCACTTTCCGAACCTTGATCGAGAAGGCGCACGCAGGCGATGCCTGGATTAGCGACGGTAATTTTGCCGTGGCGAGCTTTGACATCCGATTGCCTCGCGCGACTTTAGTGATTTGGCTCGAACGTTCGAAACTGTATTGCGCCTGGCGTGCAATTACCCGGGTGTTCAAGCGTGGCGAGGCTCATCGGATAGGCAAACTCGGCGAAGTGCTGGCGTTCATACGGCAATTTGACCGGGTCAACCGTCCGCGCATTGAGGGGCTTAGAGTTTCTCACGGGCGGGATGTGCCGGTGCTTAGATTGACCGGCAGAGGCGAGATTGCGGACTTTCTGGCGTCCTACGACGACGCTCGAGGCCGAATTTCAAATTAACTGCGCCAGCGCGCGCCCGCCGTTGCTGCGAAGGGATGGCTTGTTTATAATCGATACTGCCGAGCGGGAGTAACTTGAGGCGATTGCGCGGCGTCTGAGCCGCGCGCCGAAATCCTGAGCACACGCGAAGGATCTTTACCCCGACGAGGCAAGTGAGCGGGAGTAACTCAGTGGTAGAGTGCGACCTTGCCAAGGTCGAAGTCGCGGGTTCAAATCCCGTCTCCCGCTCCAGATCTCTTGCTTCCTAGCGCCATCCTCTTCCACAACACATTCTAATGACAGGATCCATCATCCTGAAACTGACCGCTGGCCGACATCGCCGCCAGGGAGTGCGCGCAGTTCAGGATTTTCTGGAACAGGGGATCGTTGTTCAGCGCGTCGGGGGACATGTATTTTGCGGCATCCATGTCCTTGCGAGCTTTCAGAATTTTATCGTTCCATTTTTGCATGTTGTCCAGCTCGTTGGTAAGGAGTTGAAGAGCCTGCTGGTCCGAATCGGTTGACGCCGCTACCGACGCCAATCTGAGGTTTTGAGCCGCCTTTCCGCGATAGCTCTCGACCCAGTTTGCACTCACCGGGTAGCCATTCTGGATGGCGTTGGCAAGCGCACTTCGCCACTCCCGGATTACAGACATGGTTTCGATGCCCGCAGTCATGAAGTCTTTGGAGAATGCGGAATTGGAAGGCTGGCTGGCCGACGGGGCTTTTGCTGGAACGTTCGCGGCGGAGGCAGGAAGGCTCAACACGATCTGATCACCGTGAAAGCCGAGGGTGCCATTCGCCAGCTGTGCCAGGGCTGCGAGGTCGACGAAGGATCGACCGTTCATCTGCAGCACCGGGACCTCTCCGGACTGGCCGTTGATGACCAGCGTCCGGCTCTGCTGAACGGCCTGCGACGCCGCAAACTCAGCCAGGAACAGTACCAGCATGAGCAATAATCTCTTTCGCATGGGGGCACTCCGGTAAAGAATTTGGTGCAGCCTAACACGGCGAGACCGGATTCTTGAACTGGCAAGACTGATAGTTGTGCGACCATTCGGGCACATCTATCCTCTGGGGCAGTCGCGTCTACGATTGCGACAATTCCAAGGAAGAGAGACTGATTGCGCCGAGACTCCCACGTCATTTCCATTTCTTTCCGTTGGGCTGCCGGTGTCGTTTTCAGCGCATGCATTGCCGCGGGCGTCTGTCAGGCTCAGGATCTGGCTCCGCGCGCCTACGTGATTACTCCACTGCATGCCAATGCGATCACGCTGACCTGGGCTTTCTACGACGGAAACATTAACTACAATGGCGCGCTTCCCGTCAGTGGCGCCACCGGAACCTACGACGTACAGATTTTCAGCTATTACCATTCGTTCAGCTTCTTTGGACGGTCGGCCAACGTCGTCGCGTCGTTGCCCTACTCGCTGGGGAGCTTTCAGGGAACTGCGTTGGGTGCCGAGCAACACCTTTACCGTTCCGGTCTTCTGGATTCGACTTATCGGTTCTCGGTTAACCTTAAGGGTGGGCCAGCGATGCCGGTGCAGAAGTTCCTGAAATGGCACCAAAAAATGTTGCTGGGCGCCAGTCTCAAGGTGACCGCACCGACCGGACAATACGATCCCGCCAAGCTGATCAACTGGGGCGCGAATCGTTGGGGCTTCAAGCCAGAGTTTGGATATTCTCAACGCTGGGCCAAATGGGTGCTCGACGGGTACATGGGAGTGTGGCTGTTCACCACGAACAACGATTTCTGGTCGCACAACAGCTTCTACCCAGGCACCCGGTCGCAATCGCAAGCACCCATCGGCGCCTTTGAAGGGCATCTGAGCTACGACTTCAAGCCGCGGCTCTGGGCCTCTCTTGACGGGAATTACTGGTTCGGCGGGAAAACCAGTATCAACGGGGTTCAAAATCCGCTCACGCAGGAGTCAAACTCACGCCTGGGAGGCACCGTCTCGATCCCGATCTCGAAACACCAGTCTCTGAAATTCAGCTACAGCAACGGCACCTACATCCGCTTCGGCGGCAACTACCAGAGCCTCTCGGCCGCCTGGCAGTATTCCTGGCTGGGAAAACCCAAGTAGCCGGACGCTTGCCTATGTCGTCGGACGATCAGTATTACAGTTTTCGGGCGAGTAGACTTTTGCGACGTATCACGCTAATTTAGGAAGTAAGGCGCGGTACCCAAGTGGTAAGGGAGAGGTCTGCAAAACCTTTATGCGTCGGTTCGATTCCGACCCGCGCCTCCAATCTCCCACCCGCATAAACACTGCCTTGTTACCAACGTGCCATTGTGTTGTGCTAAATCTGTGCTAGCTTCAGGGCATGAATACGCCCGTAATCACAATCTTTGTGCGCCACACGCCCGGCTGTAAGTGGGCCGGGGATGAGTTTTGCAAGCGGTGTAACTGCCGCAAGCACTTCCGATGGTCCCAAGACGGCAAGCAGCACAGGAAGCAAGCCGGGACCCGGACATGGGCTGAGGCTGAAGAGAATAAGCGCCGTCTGGAGGCCCGCCTAACCGGTCAGCCGGTCGCTGAGGATCTGAAGACCGTTGAGGATGCCGTCAAGGTATTCAACACTGACCAAGTCAATGAGGGATGGACAGCCGGTGTGCTCGGCAAATACACCCGCGAGCTAGCCCGGCTCCAGGGGTATTGTGAGGGCCAAGAGGTCTATACCGTCCACGGCATCACGCGGGAATTGCTTGTGGGCTATCAAGCCACATGGCCGGACCTCTACCCGTCCACGCAAACGCGGCAAGCTGTGCAAGCCCGGCTTAGAAAATTCCTCCGCTTTTGCTATGACAACAAGTGGCTGGACCGAGTGCCGCGGACAGCCCGCATCAAAGTGGACGAAGCGCCTACGCTTCCATTGACTGCGAAGGAATACGCACACCTCTTATCTACCGTGCCGGTGTCCTTTCCTGATGCAGCGAAGGCCCGCAAGGTCCGTGGACTGGTACAGACCATGCGATGGTCCGGGCTCGCTATCCGTGACGTTGTGACCCTTCGCAGAGATGAAATCCTCCGCGAAAAGCACCTAACGCGCATCGTGACCAACCGGCAGAAGACCGGCACGCACGTCTCCGTGCCTATTCCTCCCGAGGTGGCTAAGGAAATTCTCGCCGTAGCCAACGGCAACCCGGAGTACATCTTTTGGAGCACTGGCAACGGCAAAGAACAGAGCGCGGTGACCAATTGGCAGCATGACCTACGGCAATTGTTCAAGGATGCGGGAATCAAGTCCGCGGGCAACATGCTCAGTCACCGGCTACGGGATACGTTCGCTGTGGACCTCTTGGAAAAGGGTGTGCCACTGGAGGAAGTCAGCAAACTGCTTGGCCATGAGTCCATCAAGACCACCGAGAAGCATTACAGCAAATGGATGAAGGGCAGGCAGGAGCGGCTAGACAAGCTGGTTACGGGCGCTTGGAGAAATTAGCGAAGTTCCGCCAATTCTCGGCATAACTAGCACAGACGCCGTTATAAACATGCCGGTAGTTTGCTTCTACGAACCACTCCTTTACCCTCAAGCAGTACCCTCTTGGGTAACTCTGTTCTTGCGCCCCAATACTCTAAATAACCTCCCACGTCAAAGGTGTTCAGGGTGTTTCCTGCAGCATGCTCAAGGTCTAAGTAGTGCGTGTCAAAACCCGCAAAAAAGTCTAGTTCAAAACATGGGTCGTTATTGGCTGCCTTACTTACAAGTTTCTCGAACTCAGTGGCGCTGAGACCACGAACGAATTCGCCGTAATCGAGTTTAGGCGCTGGAAACTTACCCTCAAAAATCTGCCCCGGCGAGAGAGTCTGGCTAATTTCTAGGCTCGGCGCTGCCCAATCTTTTGTTCTTCCAGGCATCCACAGTTGCAAGTGCGAAACAAACACATCTCTGTCACCACGATTTACAACGGCGACGGTACGCATGAGTGTGCTACAAGCTATTAGGCTGACATTCTCATGGTAGAAGTACGCAGCCTCAATTTTCTCATACAGCCAAAACGATGCAGAAACGGTGAGGGCAATAAGAGTTGCAACACCCGCTACGTATTGCAAATGGTTTTTCCACGCCCTCTGATAGCTCTTGCAGACGGAGCATAGATGAGCTTCGACCGGAATCTCAGACTTACACACAACGCAAGGTTTCTTGCTTCCCTGGCGTGGCGGCGCACTCGTCATTTGTTTGGTATTGTACCGGGGCTATCGCGGGTCCGACAACGAAAACAACCACGCCCTCGATACGCAAACCTGATGACCGACGACTTGCAAGCGATCCATGAGAGGGTTAGCCTGCTATCATCACGCTAAAGTGACATCAAATGGCCGACACTCTACCACCGTTCTCCGCCCGAAATCGCCAAGACACCGCACAGATAGATGGTGAGGTCCCCGCCAGTGCGCGTACTGGACTAATGCACCTCTTGGCGGAGGCAGTGCGTAAGGACTACATCGAAGGTTGGCACGTCGCAACGATGGAACTCCAGAGAATTGCACGACTGTCTGCCCTGATCGACTGGTCAAGAAACGAAACGAATGCGGCGAGACTGGAGGCAGAGGGAATCTTAGAGGCCCTCCAGTGGGAGAAGGTTTACGATTTTTGTGAGCGGCTATATAGTCACTTAGCCACGGAAGTCGGCTATAACCATAACGACGAGTACATCGTAACAGTTTCAAAAACCGACGCGCAGCAGTTTCTTGCCGAAGAACTCGAACGTTTATTCCGAGAAGAAAATCTGGCATTCGAGTTTCGAGACGGCATTGTTCAGCGACGCGGCAAGCGGCACACAGTCACTCAAATATCAAAGGCCGAAAGTGTACTTGCCGATGCGCGATTGGTGCCCGCCCGCAAGCATTTTGCCAAGGCGGTGCGCTATTTCCGCGACCGGGTAAAACCTGACCCCGAGAACGCAGTCAAGGAAGCTGTTTGCGCTGTGGAGGCCGCGGCGAAAGAGTTGTTCCCTAACGCTAAAGCAGCCACACTCGGTGACGTTGTCAAATGGCTCACGGGCACAGAGGCGGGCAAGCTCCCGAAGGCCATCGGTCAAACTTTTACGGGACTGTATGGATTCCGTAACGGCGGTGACGGAGTTGGGCACGGCGGTGCCACAGGCGGTGCCGTCACACCGAGCATTGCGGAGTATGCTTTGGCCTCGGCAGCTTCCCAAATCATCCTCTTGGTGGACCTCGCCAATACCGAGGAAGAAATTCCGTTTTAGTTGCCTAACCGCGGACGCTCCAGGCGGTCCATGAGCGCGTGAGCTTGCTGTCCAGGAGCTAAGAGAGGGAAGGTAGGAGAGGGATGGCCGCGTAGAGAGCAAGGCGGGGCGGTCATCCCTCCAGGATAGTGCTTCCATGCTCACGGTAGGACCTCGATGCCTGAAGCGCAATCGGGTAAAAGCTGTAGCGGAGGGATTTTCCCGAAGGTCCGGCGTGGTCATCAGAGAGAAGTATTACGCGAAGCGGAATTGGGCACAGCAAGACCGCGGAGCTTAGGCTTCTTCGGGAGGCTTCGGAGTCAGGCGGTCTAGGCGTGCTTGCTTTTCAGCCAAGAGTTGGTTGATTTCGCGGACAAGTTCCATCAGCTTTTGAGGGTCCTGTTCCCGCGAAGCCAACTCAGCAAGTTCCATCCACCGCTCACGATTTCTGAGCATAGACAGTCCGGCTTTCCGGTAACGGGACTCTTATATCACAGAGGGTAGTCTTTGAATAGGCGATTGCGGCCTGTGACCGCTATGCAGGAAAGGTCGTTACATGGACGCGTATCGGCGGGCTTCTACGCTAGCTGGTCCTCCAAGCAGTCCTCCGCGGAGGTCAGCTTAGGCCAACGGTGTGTTCCTCTAACGTAAACGCATTTCCCACCACTCGGCTGTCTAGAATAATTCAGCTTGACTACTTTCTCTAAGTAAGCGTATGGTTAAGTACATGAGGGCCGATAAGTCAGAATTCCGGCGGAAGGCGTGGAAGCAAATGCAGGACAGTATGACCAAGGCGTCCAAGGTGTATAAGCTGATGGGTCAATCGGCTAAGGTTCCGAAGACCGGCGTACCGCTAGAGCCAATTAAGGGCCTCGCATGGGTTGACCAATGGCGCACCCGCCTGGAGCAGACTGTAGTTGCTGAAGGTCTTAACCCGGAGACGGATTGCCGGACCGCGGTCGTGTACGCTTGCCGCCGTCCTGAGCTAGTTGATGGCCACATGATTGTGCTCAAGCCAGGGCGAGAGATAGACATTCTTACGGCGATGCGGGAATGCGATGCTGTCATCATCGGGGCGGTCTTTGCTCTGGTAGACCGTGAGAAGCCGCGGAGGTGGGTGTGGGCGTACCCGGTCGCACTTCGTGAGGACATCTTGGCACTGCTGAATCAAGCGTTGGACAAGCAAGAGAAGGAGATTTTTCAGAACTGATTTAGAAACACGAAGGCCCCGGACGCGCTAACGTCCGAGGCCGGGTAGCAAATGGACACCGGGATTAGGGGCATCGCATCGCCGTTTTTATTGTAGTTCAAGTTTTGGCCCGGCCCAAGAAGTTTGGCCCGGCCTCGGGGCGTGGCTTTATCCGCCCCTAAAGTGGACAGCCCCATCGTGCGCCAGGGCGACCCGCTAAATGTGGGTGCAATACGCACAGAAGACGGCAAAACCGGCTTGACCGGTAGTCGTGATACGAAGCGGTACCGCCTTGAGCGTATCCGCAAGTACGACACGGAGCCGCACGGACGATTGTGATGGCACGGACAGGAAAAGGATTTTTATGTCTTTAATGGACAGGGTGAAAGCCCTACGCAACCTCGGTGGTGCGGCCTCGCTGCAACTGCCGGAAAACATTTACGCTGTGGCGCAATTGCGCTCGGCCACAAAAGCAAAAGCCCAAGAGATGATTGACGCCGCAAAGACCGCGGGACGTGACTTTACGTCTGCGGAAGAGACTGAGTTTCAATCGCTGACCGATACGCTGGAAGCCTGCTCGTCACGAATGGAGCAGGATGCAAAGCGCGGCGGTTTCAACGGTGGTCCACACCACGCCTTTAGTGGGCGCTCCGTCACCATTCCGGGACGCACGGGAAGGTCCATCAATATCCCATCCAACCCGGACGGCGTCATGGGCGACGATTCACCCGAAGCCGGATTGACCCGCGTGCACGATTGGATGCGCGGCAAAATACAGGCAACGGATGTCCCGTTGCGTATTCAGCAAGCCCCAGTTTCTTCGGGACTGTCTGAGGCAATTCCAACCGTTGTGCTGGATGCGATCCGCACGTATGTGGTCAATGATGCGTTCCGGCTCGCCGGTGCGACCATCTACAACACGGAAGACACCGCGCCACTCGTCAAACCGATTATCCAGGCGGGTCCGGCTGCTGAGACCTTCGTTGAAGGCGCTTCGGCAACCGAGAGCGACCCGATGGACGTGGAGGCGTTCACTTTCGGCGGGACGAAATATTCCCGCTTGGTGAAAGTCTCGGAAGTCTCGCTGATGAATTCGGCTCTGGACCTTGCAGCCGAGATTACGGCGGAACTTGCGGCGGGCGTGGCCAACTCCTTCACCGCGGCCATTACCACCGCGCTCAAAGCCGCCATGCAATCCAATCCGGCTTGCTTGGTCTACAACGGACAGGATGACTATGACGCCGTGTTGTCCCTGATTGCCGCGGTCCCTGTTCGGTTTGAAGATCCTTCAAATTGCTTCATGGGCAGCCGGGCAGACTTGAAGCGCATTCGGAACGTCCGTGCGAGCGGCAGCGGACAGCCGTTGCTTAACCCCGAGAACGGCACCGTTCTTGGCCGGGCTTACGTCATTAACGACAATTGCGACCGGCTGTATTACGGCAATTGGGGCGCGGGTGCCTACGTTCGTAAGAGCCCGTACTTCATCCAACGGCTGATTGAGTTGTACAGCGCAACCGGGGACATTGGTTTCAAGTCAACTCAGTTCCTTGATTCCAAGTTCCTTGCCAGCGTGCCCGCTGTTACTTCACAGCCTCTCTACTTCACACACTTGGATGTGGCAGGCAGCTAGTACCTTACCCGGCCTACCTAAAGGGTGGGCCGGGATTTTTAAACGGACTTTTTTAAGACTTTGGCGTAGGGAACTTCGGTAGCCTTGCCAGGGGTTAGGAATCACAGGGAATTGGTCATCATGCCCCGCCAAAAAACTTGCTGTAAAAGTTGATGACTACTGTGAGGACAATGAGCTGGCCCGGTCTTCAGCGCACCGGAATCAATTCGCTGTAAGTAGTGAGGGCCGTGGATTAGACGCCGAAAGGTGCCGCGGCCTTTTAATTCTCAGGTGAGGTGCGGTCATTATGCCAAGAATTGATTTCAGTGTTGAACTTCCCGAAGAACTGAGCGCGGAGCTACACGAGTCCGCGAAGGAATGCGGCATAGCGCCAACGAAATTTGCCGCCCAAGCAATCGAGGCAACGTTGGCCTCACGAAGACTTGAGAGCGCGATTTCCGGGCGATGTGGCCCGCGGGTAAAAGTTTTCCGGTAGGTTGAAGCCCGGTGCGCGGCGATGTTCAACACGGCTTGTTGATGGCCCTCTACTCATCCCGCGAAGATGCTGACGGAGTCATGCCCGTTGGCCGTGTCCGGTGGAAGCGGGAGCCGGACGAAGCAACCCGCGTGGGCGGTGCCCGTGAGGTACCGCCGCTCACGCACAATTTTTGGAGGTGGTCTTATGGCGATTGGCGATGGAGTCACAACTTGCATGGTGTGTGCTGCCCCGTTGGACGCGGAGTGGAATTGCACCCGAATCGGTAGTCCGGTACACCACGATATGCAGGAAGACTACGGATTCGTAGATGCTGAATGGTATTTCAGCAACATGTTCCACACGCTGGAGGAAACGCGCAACGCACCGCCTGTGACGTTCCTAATCAAAGGCTTCTTACAGCGTGAGGGCGTAACCGCGATTGCCGCGCCCGTGCGCGAGCGCAAGAGCCTGATTGCTCTTAACATCGCCCACTCTTTAGTGACCGGCGAAAAGCTATTTGGCCACTTTGAAGTAGTCGGCAAGCCCAAGCGTGTGATTTACCTTTGCCCGGAAGTCTCGCTTGGACCGTTTGTGGACCGCCTCCGCAAGATTGGTCTGGAGGAATGGGTTAACAACCGTTTCTTTTACCGCACACTAAGCGCGGAGGGCCACTTGCGATTGAATGACCCAATGTTTATGGAGACGTTGCCGGGCAGCGTCGTGTTCTTGGATACCGCGATTCGGTTTTTGGACGGTGACGAAAACAGTTCCAAGGATGTCCGGGCTTTTGCAGACACCATTTTTGCGCTACTCAAGAATGGAGCGGAAGCGGTTGTCCTGCTACACCACTCTCCGAAGTCCACAGACGATGGAATGATGACCCTGGAGAACGCTATGCGCGGCAGTGGCGATATGGGCGCGTTCCTCGCATCGTGTTGGGGCACGCGCTTACAAGATCCAACGGACCCATACAAATCGGCAAGCTTCCTTAGCAACCTGAAGCAACGGGATTTTGAGTCAGAAGACTTTGAGGTTACGTGCGGTCCGGATTGTCGAATGCACTTCGTAGACAAGCCCGGCACAACGGTCATGCAACCCCGTCATAGATTCAAAAGCAACAAAGACGGGCGTGACGCTGAGGCGTTGGAATTCCTGAAAGCCAATCCCAAGATGTCACTCCGCGATATCGTCTATGCGATGAAAGAGCGAGGCATCGTCCGCGGTAAGTCTTGGGTCAGCAATCAGCGTTATGAGCTAATGCAGGACGGCAAGCTGTCCACCGATAACGCGGTTTGATTTACCCGGCCATTCCAGCCATCTACATAACCCCCTTTAGGGTTTGTAGTGGATGGTGGGTCTGTCTGTCTGTCCACTGTATTCCTTAATACGGTGGAGGACACTTTTGGGTCAGAACAATGCAGGTAAAGCCCACAGTCCGGCGAGAGCTAGCCACCGCGCACCGCTACGGCCCGGACATAGCCCGCGGTCCGTATGTGTACGTGGCCTACGATGGGGACAAGCTAATAGCCGTGGCAGCGACCGCGGGCGAGGCACGCAAGCTATATAGCAAAGCCTGGACAGCGCGTCACGTGACAGGCAAAAGGGGTTGAGGGTAGGCAGGTCAAAACATTACAGCAAGTCGCTGGACTGGCCCGTAGTTTCATAACTTTGCATAAAGATTTTATAATCGACATTGGGATTTAAGTGTAGGCCAATCAGCAGTTTACGCTGTAAATGGTAGAGAACAAAGGGCGAAACACCACGCATAGGTGACTTGAGCCGGTTTGACCCATGCTTTACCCACGCGGAAAGGAATAGCGGCCCGTCACGGCTCTCTAATGAGCGCGGCTCGGCACTGTAGAGGCACAAAATTTGATAAAGCCGCCGTTTCCAGCGGAGCCATTGCTGCGAAAACGGCGGCTCATTGCCCCCTCTAGCAGTTGGGGGAGGGGCAAGGCAGGACGGTAACTCATATGGACAATGATGTCTACACGGTGCGCGAGGTCGCAAAGCTTCTCAATTATTCCAGGCGGACCATCGTGCGGATGTTTGAGAATGAGCCGGGCGTGTTGGTCCGGGCCAATACCAAACGGCGGACGCTTCGCATCCCGCGGTCAGTTTATGAGCGTGTGGTCCGTAAGCTGACGGTCCGCTAGCACGGAACTGTGATAGCATTCGCGGCGGGTACTTACAAATATGGCCACGTACAACATATCCCGTCTCCTGGACGGAAAGTACAAAGTTGTCCGCGAGAGCGCACCCACGGCTCTCTCAATGAGCCGAATAGAGCTGATAGCACTCCTAAATGACGGACCCAGCCGCCCAAGCCCGTTGGATGTGCTGAGGGCTTTGGACCGAGGCCAAAGTGCAGTAGCCGAGATCAAGGACTAATTTTTCTGTGCTAATCTGTGCTAGCACCCTGCACATCTAGCACTTTGTGTCCTTAATGCCACTAGCTATTTCAATAACTTACGTGTTATCAATACGGCTTTTTGTTCGATTCCGACCCGCGCCTCCAATCTTTTTTCGCTCCCCGAACGAATCCGAGTTAGTGGTAGTTGCGCGCCTTGGACGCCGGATTCATCACGCAATCATCGTATGTAAAAAACGCCGACGCTATGCCTTCTTACAGGCTCTAGCGTCGGCGGACGATATTGCTCGCGGCTACGTAATCCGATTCAGATCAGAATCGGCCTGCGGGTGTCTCAGTTCCCTAACACGGCATAGCCGGGCAGCGGATCGCCGCTCTGGCCGACCACCCACTTTCCGCTATTGCTGCCGCAGTAGGTGCTTGAGCCCTCGCACCAGCCTGCGATCTCGTACGATCTCATGTCAGTGCTGTTGAAAGCCCAGCCACCCGCGAAGGCAGTTTGCTTCTTGGAAGTGGTAACGGCAAGCCAATATTGCGTACCTTTCGTGACGGGAATGCCAGCCGCGTCCTTGCCTACGTCGAGAGTGCAGCAAGCTCCATAGTTAGGCTCGGTCGAGATGATGAACGACTTGATGGCTGTTCCAGGTGAGTTATTGTTGTCAGCAAGGAGTTGAATCCGAAATGCACCTGCGTCTACGCCGCCAAACGTGCCAACCGAAGCTTCGACACGGGTTACAGTGGCATCGGCTGCCGGCGTGAAGGGAATGGCGACCCAGTATTGAAATGGAAAGTTCGGCGGGCCCGCGGCGATGGTATTGCCAAAGCAGCAGAAGAAAGTGCCGAACGGATAGGTGCTGAGGTTGCCTGCAATTGTCTTGAGACCCGCGTCCGACGCGGGGTCGTGCGGCGTGACGACGGACGGGCCTTTGGTTGCAATTGCCAGTCTTCCATTGTTGGATGTAATGTAGTTTTGCTTGGTCCCCAATGCCAGCGCGGTCACGCCAATGAGCGCCAACACGGCCAGGCAAAGTGCGATGCGTGCGAGTGGTGACTTAACCATTGTCTCCTCCAGTTTTTTGGGTTCACATCAGGCTTAATTGAAACCCGGGTTCGAATCCGTGGCGTTCTGCACTGCCTCCTGCCGCAGTAGTTCCACTGGAATCCTCCCCGGCGCGAATGGTCTGCAAAAGTCCGGGTCCTACCCCGTGGCTGAGTCAGCTGCTCAACTTGCAGAAGACGGTAAAAAGTTGACAGCTGGAAGCGAAAGAAATCTTACATACTCAGAAAGTCATGTCAAGGAGAATCCACGTCCGGCGCGTCAGGGCGAGATAATCAATTGCAATTTTCTGCGCAAGGTGTGCAAGACGCATGCGCACCCGCGGTGAGCCTGCGGCAAGGGAACAGGGAACATAGAGCAAAAAACCGCCGGCATTCAGTACTGGAATACCGAACGCCGGCGGGTTGAGTTTGCTAGATTTCTTAGTTCACAATTTACACGCAAGCATGATCAGCGCGCTTAGTTTCCTAACACAGCAAACGCCAGTCCTATTGTGGTTGAAAAAGCGGTCCACGTGTCGTTCGTGCCACACGAGCCGCCTTTATCATCGGAGCAGTATTGGGCGAACGTTGCCGTGTCCACCTGATCGGTGTCGTTGAGATTCCAGGCGGCGTAAGTGTTGGAGGTTTTGTTGCCAGTCTTCATAACGATCCAGTATTGGGTACCTGCCGTGACCGCAATGCCGGCCTTGTCTGTCGCCGTCACGACCTTGCAGCAGCTACCGAAGTTGGGCAGACCCGCAACCGCAAAACCCTTGATTTGGGTGCCCGGTACGCCGCTGGCGTCGTTATACAGGGCTAGTGTAAGTCCGTTGGTTCCTTCCACGTAACCAACTGCGACTTGGATTTTGGTAATTGTGTGATTGGCGGTGGGTGTGAAGGCGGCAGCAGTCCAATATTCGGGGAAGCCAGAAATGGCAGTGGGCCCCGTGATCGTGTAACCTGAGCAGCACCAGTATTCGCCCTTCGGGTATGCCGTGCCGAGGTTGTCAACAATCTTAACCAGACTTGGGTCATTCGGCTCGGCTGGCGTAACCGACTTGGTCGGCTTCGTGGCAATCGTCATCCGTCCGTCCTTGGTGGTTACGATTCCATCTTTGTTGGCAGCAAGGGCGGTCACGCTGGCGAGGGCCAGCACGGTCAATGTCAATAACATTTTCTTGCGCATTTCTCTATTCTCCTCCGTTTTTAAGTTGAGTTGGCTGAGGTGAACACCGGAACTCGTAACCTCGGGTGTTTGTGGCAAAGACAGTTGCTCCCACTGGTCCTATCCGGCGCTGTACGTCTGCGAACAGCTCGGCTGTCATAAGGGGCCGGAATGAATGAGATGGTCCAATCCCGGCCTTGCAGCAAAACCATCTCCCTTTTCGGAGATGTCAAACCAACGGTTGAAAAGCGAGACGGATTTTTTCACTCATGAATGTCAGTGTCAAGCAGAATCCGTATCTGGAGCGGGATTTCGGTGGTACGATGCAAAACTCTGCGTACGGTTTGCAAAGTTGTGCGCGACGCGACGATTTACAAAACATTACAAATTATTTCTTGATCTCTGGGCTTTCGAGCTAGTGATTATTGCCCGGGCTGAGAAATGAACGCTTCGGGAGGATCGAAAAAACAACGACGCCAGAAAGCTTGGTCCGAAAGCGTGCCAGCCTTCCATTGCTGGAGACTGGGCAAGGTCGCCGCTATCAACCCGCCATCTTCGGAATCAAAAATCAGCACCACTCCAACCGCGCTCGTTGGAGTTCGTGTGAGTTCGGCGTATTCCTTCTCGAACAGGGATTTTGCGAATTCCAATTTTGCCCGCGAACTGGTGTCAGATGTGCCCACGTTGGCTCGTTGCACGGTTAGGATTTTGACCGTCTGTCCTCGCAGCGGCTCCCAGGTCCCGGGGAAGGACGCGATTTCTTCGTTCTTTACCTGAAATTGTTCGGCGCTAGCCGGCGCCGGGGTGTTTTCAATCTTCGCATCGGATGCGTAGGTGTCCGGCACTTCGAGACTGGAGCGGCGGATCCATCCGCGGGAAATGCCCGAGATTCGTACGTGAACCCAGTTCGCATTCATGTCGAGAATCTCAAACTCGTCTTCCGCGCTAGCGAGAAACAATACTTTGGCGCCTTCGACCGGACTTACCAGAACCGGCGTGCTCGACTTCTTGACCGCGACCAGATTCTTTGGGTGCGCCTGGTTGTGGAGAATTTCCTCCAGACCCTTAGCTTCTTTGGTGAGTTCTTCCATGTGCTTGTCAGCCACCGCCTTCTGTGTAGCTAACGAGGTAGCAATCTCCGAGTTGACACCATTTCCCAGTTTGAAAGGTGAGTTAGCAGGTGTTGTAGAACCCTTCGAGCTCGCCATCGGAGCCGCCAACGTTCCAGTGTTCGGCATTGGCGCTGAGATATCGGGCACGGATACGGCGGGCTTGTTCTTGGGCTGCGAAGGCGCGGAGGCCACGGGAGGTTTTGCGGTCCCGGTTGCCGCAGTCCCAGTTGTCGCAGTTCCAGTTGCCGGGGTCCCAGAAGATGCCTGGCCGTTGAGAGCATCCTGGAGGCGGTCAAGGAGATCGGTTTCGAGGCGGCCATTGGAAGGCAGCACCTGGTAAGCGGACTTCGATGAATCAGGATCCGCGTACCAAGCGGTAATCTTGGCGCTGACTCGCACCAGGGCTCCGCCCGAGGGTGTGGAAGTCACTTGGATCGCGCATTGATAAAAACCGCGCTGGAAGCGATCCAAGGGACGATCGCCCGGACGCGTGAAACCATCCAGCACAGGCAACCGCCCGGAGGCTGCAGACTGCAGGTCCTTGAGAGCTCTCTCTACCACCGTCTTCGATTGCACAAACGTTCGCTCGTGGGGAGCGCTTTGGGCATGGATCGGGCGAACCAGAACGATCGTGAAGGCGAGGCAGCAGAGAAGAAACACTGCTCGCGTCGAAACTGTCGTGCGATGCGTTGGCCTCACGGCAGAGGCTCCAGTTGGTCACGATGAACCCACCCGTGCTGTCCGTCTTCGGTTTCGACGCCGAACCAGTAGGGAGTGGACACCACAATCACAACTTCAGTGCCGGCATCGAGGGGCTTCAAAATCGATGCAGTGTGGAAGGGAGCGGATTTGAGTTGGCCACCCGGGGCTTTAATCACGCGTTCTGCCTGGCGCCGGAGATCCTGGACATGCTGTTCCAAGCTTTGTTCGGAATTTTGGGCGGCGGCAAGGGCGAGCGCTTCGTTCTCTTCACTCTTGCGTTCGAGGGCCTGCCGGGCCAGTTCTTCCTGCCGGTGTTTTTCACCCTGCTGGACTTGAGTCTTCTGCAATTCGAGTTGGTCAACGTGATCCTGAATGTCTCTGAACTCGGCGCTTTCCACGCTTCCATCCGAGGGATGAGAGGTGCGACGAAAATCTTCGACAAAGACCGCGTCGATGCGCAAAATAGTTTTGCCCGCGTCTTTACTCTCCACCACATAGCGTACCGCCAGTGTGCCTTCGTCCCTGGTTTCCTTGAAATTGGCGGGTGCCAAGACCTTGGTACGAACCTTGTAAAAAACGGTGCCCGGTTCTGTCCATTCCGGAAACAAGGACGAAGACGTCGCCGCATTCGCCTTATCGATGTACTTGTCCTTGTTGTACTCGAAGCTGCCTTGGATGATTCCGTTGTCGACAATGGCCTCTACCGCCTCTACCACCTCGCGCTCTGGCGCGGCAATCTCGGTGGAAAGGCCCATGCCAAAATCTTCGTGCTTCTTATGTTCACGACTATGAACCGGAGAGACGGCAAGGGTTAGACAGAAAGCTGAGAGGAGAGCCACGCTGCGGCCGAGCATGGCACGGCGGCTTCGAGCGGTTAGATATCCCGTGGCGTGTATGGAACTGGAAATTCCTGCCTTTTGATCAATTTTCCGCATGCACTCCAACTACTGGCCCATGTCTCTCAAATCTTTCGGCGGTCGACTAGCGCAGTCACTAATTTCTAGCTCTCATACTCTCGACCGGCGTGGACTGTCAACTTTTCGAATGTCGTGACATCCAAAGTCGGGCGCGTGACAAATTCTTGACAATCTTTTTACAAAATATAGACGAACTTATCACATTCGATTTTAGAAGCAATGGTACCGTCGCTGGCAATACGTTGGTTTGAGGCTCACGAGGCATGGACAGAATAACAAGGCCCAAGGGGCGAGCGAAGGGGCGGCTTGGCCTAGCTAGGAGCGGGAACGGAACCCGTCCGAGACGGACGCGGGATCGTGCCGCTAAGAAACAGGCACTCATCCGGGCTGCCCTGGGATTGTTCGCATCCAAGGGTTACGAAGTAACGACGACTCGCGAGATTGCCGCATCTGCCGGCTGTGCAGAAGGCCTGATCCACCGCTACTTCAAGGGCAAGGCTGGACTGCTCGCGGCCATGATCGAACATCGGGTTTCAAAAGAAGGATTGGACTTCGGTCAGCACCTGCGGCCAGCCTCCACCCTCGCGGATGAATTTCTGCAACTGGTCGATCGGGAAGTCGAGCGCATGTGGGAGAACCGGGATTTCCTCCGTGTGTTCATCCCTCGCGCGATTGTTGATCCTTCCGTGGGAAGTGTCATGAATAAGACACTTATTTCAACGCGGGCCAAAGCAATCTCGGAGCGTCTAAAGCATTACCAATCTTGCACCACCCTGACGCAAGATGCCATGGATGCCTTGGCGCAGGCAGTCGGAATGCTAGGCCTCGTGTTCGGCTTTGTGCGGCCTGTGCTGCTCGGGCATGAATTCCCGGGAGCGAAGAAAATGGCGGCCACAGTTGCCAGGATTCTGATCGCCAACCCTGCAGTTTCCTCAGTGATCTGATCCGTTTTCCTGATTCCGAAGATTAGTTTTTCTCATTTTTTCTTGACACCGCTCTAACGAACGTGATAATTAGTGCGTCCACGCGCACTTCACAGGTAGTTTTCGCTGTCTTGACTTGTACGTATTGTCAGGGGGACGAGATGACCGCACCTGCTGTGCCTGTTTTTGCCGCATCATGGCGGATTCTTTCCCCTTCGTGTCACCAGGCCAACAAAACCGTTTTCCGCGCGACCTTTAACCGACAACATGATTGTTAGATTCGAGAGGATACTCAGCGTGTTCGAGTGATTCGCCGGTAGTTTTGCCTTTGTGATTTTGCCCTTAGGAGGACTAGATGATTTCGCTCCGGAGAAGTCTTGCGGGTAGCTGGCTACTGTTGATTCTTGTCTTTGGCTGCTTCCAGGATGCTCATGCGTTGCCCGCCTTCGCCCGCAAGTACGGCCTGCGTTGTTCGGCATGCCACGAATCTTGGCCGATGCTGAATTACTTTGGACAAAAGTTCAAAGACAACGGCTATCAGCTGATGAATGATCGGGATGCCCCGATCTGGCAGAACCCCTCCTACTGGCCGGTCACTTTCCGTATCACACCGATTTGGCACCGGGTTAGCACTGGCAAAGTACCAGTTGACGAAGGGACCGGTCAGAACAACGGCGTGGCGAGGATCGAAAGCTCAGGCTTCGACCTGAGCGGACTCGATTTCCACACCGGTGGCACCCTGGAAAAAAACTTCTCATTTTACGTGCTGCCTTCCTCCGACAACACCGCATCTTTTCACTTTGAAACGGTCATGGGCCGTTTGGACAATCTGTTCGGCAGCTCCTGGCTCAACGTAAAGCTGGGCAAATTCGAACTCGACAACCTGCTTTCCGAAAAGCGCATCCTTACGTTGACCGCCAATGGCGGGATTTACCAGACCTATCACTTCATCCCGGTTGGCGACAACAACATCTTCGGCCAGATCGGAGACAACCAGCTCGGCTTGGAGTACATGGGACACTCGGCGGATGATCGGACCCGCGTTTCAGCTGCCCTTATCAGTTCGAGCGACGGGAACGTTGGCTTGGTCACCGGTGCGAACTCCTACACCGGGTTCTTTACGGCGAGTCAGGCTTTTGACACCGGCAAGCTGGGAGTGCAACGTATCGGGTTCTACGAAATGGTGGGGCAGGCAGCCACAATGTACCGGACTTCAGCCGGCGTACCCATTCCAGGTTCAGGAATTGGCAACAAGGGATTCAATCGCATTGGCTTCGTCGGACTCTTCTACCTCGGCCCTCACTTCGACCTTCAAGTCGTGACTCAGCATGGCACGGATAACGCATGGTTCGGTCAGGGTTATGGCAATGCAACCGACCCAAGCAACGGGACGCCGGCGAATGACCTTCCGAACAATACGCCGGGAACGGTTCTTCCGGCGACAGCCCGAGCGCCCAGTTGGAACGGGGCCACCTTTGAAGCTCACTACATTTACAGTCCGCAGTTGATTTTCATCGGGCGCTTTGAGTTGGAACGGATGTCGCAACAGGCCACTGTGGGGACTGCGTCGACCTTGGGGAATATCACCACCTATACCATCGGCTATCGCTACAACCCGTTTATGACAAGCCGGGCAGGCTTCGCCTGGCACAACGAATACAACTGGCTGCACCAGGATGGTACCGGCCCCCAACCCGGCCAAAACGTAAACTCGAGCGAATTGTTGATCGGCTTTGACTTCGACTTCTAGAAAGGAACAGCAATGCGTACAAAATCATTCCTGCAGTGTTCATTGTTGATGAGCGCGGCCGCTGTTCTCGCGTTTTCCCTGCCCGCAAGGGCGCAACTCACGACCTTGCAACTGCAACAGTGGCTGAATTCGCCGGCGGCGACCAGCCACATTGGAGATATCACCGGGAATGCCAAGGCTGCGGCCCCGGTTTACCGGAGATACTGCGTTGGCTGCCATGGAGAGCTCGGCGACGGCAACGGCGAAGTTGCGCAGTGGCTTGAACCTCCAATGTACCCCAAACCGCGGGATTTTCAGTTGGGGATATTCAAGTGCCGCTCCACGCCGACCGGTACTTTGCCCACCGACGAAGATCTCTTTGACACGATTGCCCGTGGGTTGGACCGCTCCAGCATGCCTATTTGGAACACTTTCACCAAAGATGAGCGCGCGAATCTCGTGGCATGGATCAAGCACTTCTCTCCGCGCTGGCAAACCGAAAAGCCGGGAACGCCCATCCAGATTCCTCCCGAGCCGGAAGTAACGCCAGAGCGGGTCAAGGCGGGACAAGAAGTCTTCGCGAGAGTGCAATGTTGGAAGTGTCACGGTGTGCAGGGAATGGCTAACGGCCCCTCCGCCTCAACTCTCACTGATGATCTTGGACGGGTTATTTGGCCCTACAACTTCACCGACGGAACTCGGCCCAAGTGCGGCAGCACCGACCGCGACCTCTACAAGATCTTCATGACCGGGCTGGACGGCACGCCGATGCCGTCGTTCTCCGATAACATTAAGCCGGATGAGGCGTGGGACCTGGTGTTCTATCTGCGCACGCTGCAGCGCAAGAACCCGTATAACGCCAAGGAAAAGCAGATCGCCAGGCAGTTGGGATTAAAACCGGTTAGTCCACAATAAAATGATCCGAGATTGAGCGAGGCCTTGTTCACAGGAGAGCGTCCATGAAAAAGCAACACTATTCGAAGTTCGCAGCAATACTATCAGGGCTAGTACTGATCGGCTTCGGGGCGCTAAGCCTCGACCAAAATGTCAGCGCAGCCGCGGAAGGATCAATCGCCGGGACCGTGAAGCTCGACGGCACTGCTCCGCACATGAGGGGCATCGATATGTCGAAGGACCCTTACTGCGTGAAGCAACACGAGAATAGCCCGGTATCTCTGGAGAACGTCGTGGTCGGAGCAAACGGTGGGTTAGCGAACGTCGTTCTCTACATCTCGGAAGGCCTAACCGGCAACGAGGCTAGCTCGTCTTCAAGCGAGCCGGTTTTTGACCAGAAGGGGTGTCAATATATCCCGCACGTCATCGCTATGAATCCCGACCAGAAATTCAAGGTCATCACCAGCGATCAGACGACCCACAATATCCACCCGCTGCCCAACCCGATGACCGGCAATATCCCGTGGAACAAGTCTCAGCCACCAGGGGCGCCGCCCATCGAAACCAGTTGGAAGGCAGTAGAAATGATCTCGGTGAAGTGCAACATTCATCCCTGGATGCACGGCTACCACGCGGTGGTCAAGGGCCCCTACGCGACTACCGACAAAGACGGCAATTTTACGATCCACGGTGTCCCAGCGGGCAGCTATACCGTGACCGCGTGGCAAGAGGATCTGGGAACTCAGACGGCAAAGGTGACAGTCGCGGCGGGCAAGCCGGCGACGGCCAATTTCTCCTTTAAAGCAAAATGAACAGTTATTCATGAAGAGTTCAGTTGACCTTAAGTTTTCTCAGTTAGAATGTCGTGCCGCATCAACCAAGGACAGCCCCGAATGCAGCGGTGGCTGCTTTGAAGAAGCCGTTGCGGCCGGGTGAGCAGCCGGCCAGAGGCGAGGCAATATGGCAAAAATTTTTGCAGTGACTATTATCGCGATTGCAATTCTTTCCGCGATTCCCATCATCCGTCACACTTGGGACCCGCCAGCCGACATCTCAACCCATGGCGGTCGAATTGACGAGCAGATGTCGGAGACGATGGCTGAGGCGGGGATCTCGTTCCTGGCTTCGCAAATCCTATTGGCTCTGTTCATCTGGAAGTTTTCCAACACGCGTCCCGGCGACAAGATCAAAACCTTCCCCGGCGGTGCGAAGGCCGTGGTTTGGGCCGCATTTCTACTGGTCGGAACTGAAGTTTTGGCACTTGGCGTGTTCGGGGTCAAGGCGTGGGCTGATGTCTATCTCACTGCCCCAGCAGCCAACGCGATGCCGGTTCAGGTGCAAGCAGGACAGTTCGCGTTCTACTTTCGTTATCCCGGCCCGGATGGAACGTTTGGTCCACTCCATCCCGACCAAATCAGCGAAGCCAACGCGAACTTCTTTGGTCTGGATACCGCCCACGATCAGGATTCCAAAGACGACATTGTGACGGCGGAAATGGCGATTCCGGTCAACCGGGAGATTCATCTGCTCATGCACGCGAAGGACGTCGGGCACTCCTTCTACGTTCCGGCCTTGCGCGTCCAGCAGGATTTTGTCCCTGGACTGGATCTTTCGCTGCATTTCACCGCAACCCAGGTTGGAAAGTACGAAATTGTCTGCACTCAGCTTTGTGGCTTGGGACACTACAACATGAAGGCATATCTTGAGGTGATGTCCCAGGAAGACTACGATAGTTGGCTTAAGAAACAAGCGGCATTGCAATAGATCCCGTCGCTATTCGGGTGGATGGGACATCTCTTTCGAGGTGGCATATGCACGACATGTCTGCACACGCGGCAGAACACCACGCGCCGACCAGCTTTATCCGTCAGCACGTTTTCAGTCTCGACCACAAAGTGATCGGCAAGCAGTATTACGGCTTGGCCCTTGTGGCCGTACTGGTTGGGATGGTGCTTTCCTGGCTGATGCGCATTCACTTAGCCTGGACGAACTATCCCATCCCTGGTCTGCACTTGCTTTCAGCGAACGGAGCGCCTGGTAATGTAATGACTCCGGAGTATTACCTGCAGCTGATGACCATGCACGCTACGATCATGGTCTTCTTCGTTCTGACCACGGCACCCTTCGCTGCTTTCGGCAACTATTTCCTGCCTATCCAGGTGGGCGCGGAGGACATGCCGTTTCCGCACTTCAACATGATGTCGTTCTGGGTCACGTTCGTCGGCTTCCTGGTTCTGATGTCTTCGTTCTTCGTGAGCGACGGGCCCACCCTTGGCGGCTGGACGCAGTATGCGCCGCTTAGCGCTATCGGATCGGCCAGCGGCCCCGGCCAAGGCACGGGTGTAGTTCTGTGGGCGGCAGCCATTTGTATTTTCTGCATCGGCCAGTTGCTGGGCTCACTGAACTTCATCACTACTACGCTCGATATGCGGACAAAGGGCATGAGCATGTGGCGCTTGCCGCTCAGCGCCTGGGCTTGGTTCATCACGTCGGTGATGGGCCTCACTGCTTTCGCTGTACTGATGCCTGCGACCATCCTCCTGATTCTCGATCACGTCGCGGGAACGAGCTTCTTTGTACCCTCGGGCCTCGTGCTCAACGATCAATTGCAGCCGCACTCAGGCGGATCGACTCTACTCTGGCAGCACTTGTTCTGGTTCTTCGGGCACCCGGAGGTCTACATCGCGATTGTCCCCGGCATGGGGATTGTGTCTCACATTCTGGTCGCTAACATGCGGCGACCCATGCTCAGCCACAGGGTCTTGGTTTACTCCATGGGAGCACTCGCGGTCCTCAGCTACATGGTCTACGGACATCACATGTTTGTCAGCGGCATGAATCCGGTTTCGTCGCTGGCATTCTCCTTCCCGACCCTGGTCATTACGATTCCGTCCACGATTATCGTGCTCATCTGGATGGGTAGCATTTATGGATCGAAATTGCGCATCAACACCGCTTCCCTGTTCGCGCTGGGTTTTGTCTCGATGTTTATCAGCGGCGGGGTGAGCGGCTTCTTCCTGGCGCAGCCGTCGATCGACATCATGCTCCACGCGACCTACTTCGTGGTGGGACACTTCCACCTGGTGATGGCGGTTGCGGCCATTTTCGGCATTTTCGGCGGAACGTACTTCTGGTTCCCGAAAATGTTCGGTCGCATGATGAACGAGACTTTGGGTAAGGTTCACTTCTGGCTTACCTTCGTCGGCGCTTACTGCATCTTCATGCCCTTCCACTACCTGGGAATTGCTGGCAACGTTCGCCGCTACCAGGCTTTTGTGGACGACTACCTGCAGCCGCTGATCCCCGTACATCGCTTCATTACCATCGCTGCTTTGCTGACAGGAGCGGCCCAGCTGATTTTCCTCTACAACTTGTTCCACAGCCGCTTCTGGGGTAAACCTGCAACCGACAACCCATGGGAAGGCACGTCTCTGGAGTGGAGCACGCCCACGACACCACCGCCGCACAACAACTTTGGCGACAAACTGCCGGAGGTCTTCCACGATCCCTACCAGTACGGAGTGGAGAGTTCTACCGGAGATTACGTAATGCAAGCCTCGCCCGAGAAAGTGAAGTCGGCCCACGACGAGGCGTAATCGAACAAGGGTGTGATGGGAAAGGGAGTTTTGTAGTCTATGGCAACCACAGTCCCCGAACCGCCGAAGATTGAGGAACGACGCGATCCGTCGAGACTTGGAATCGATTCCGGCAATGGCGGCCGGCGGAACTTAGTCCCGGCTGATGGCGACTTTCGCGCGGTCAAGGACTACGCGCCGCCGCCGGCTTCAACCGGGATCTGGGTTGTGCTTGCCTCTATTACGATGACCTTCGCGGCGTTTACCAGCGCCCTGATCGTTCGTCAAGGGTCGGCACTGGACTGGCGGCATCTCAGTCTGCCCCGAATCCTTTTCTTCAACACCCTTCTCCTCCTCGCCAGCAGCATTACGCTGGAAGTGGCCCGCCGCCAGGTTGGCGGTTTCATGACTGGGCGAAGGGATGCCGTCGCCAACCCCGCTCGCTGGCTCTATATAACGCTGTTCTTAGGATTGTCCTTCGTAGCCGGACAGTATGTGGCGTGGCTTCAACTGAGGGCACAGGGGTTGTTCCTGGCGACCAACCCCAACAGCTCATTTTTCTATGTGCTAACCGCGGCGCATGCTCTGCATGTGCTTGGCGGCTTGGGCGGCCTGGTGCGGGTCATCAGCAGGTTCAATCGGTCGATCCTGCGCAAGAGCACGCTGGACGCCACTTCACTGTACTGGCATTTCATGGATGTGCTGTGGGTGTATCTGCTGTTGTTGCTGTGGATCAAGCTCTAGCAAACTTGACAACAAGAGGAGGCACCGTGAGCCACGCCGATACTATGGGAGGGCACGCAGGAGTGATGGAGAAGCCTGCGTTTTCGGTTCCCGCGAAAAAGATGGCGATGTGGCTGTTCATCATCGCCGACACCGCAACTTTTGCCGGTTGCCTGGTTGCCTATGGATTCCTCCGCAACGCCACTCCCGACTGGCCGAGACCGTTCCACAGCATTACCAACGTCGCGCTGATGACCTTCATTCTTGTGACCAGCAGCCTCACCATGCTTTTTGCAATCGATGCGGCCAAAGCAGGAGAGAAAGCTAAAGCGCTGCAATGGACGCTGATTACCGCCGGCGCTGGTGCCCTTTTCGCTTTGTTGCACATCCGGGAGTGGCTGGGGCTGATCGGTGAAGGCATGACCCTGCTTAAGAATCCGTGGGGCACCGGCTTGTTCGGCGCCGCGTTTTTCAGCATCACCGGCTTGCATCTGTTGCACGTTACCTGTGGGGTGATTGCGCTCGTGGTAGTTGGCATTCGCTACCAGGGCGGCCGTTACAATGCTGACGATCTGGAAATCACTGGTCTTTACTGGCACTTCGTGGATTTGGTTTGGATGTTCGTCGTGCCGCTGGTTTACCTGTTGAACCTTTCGCACTGAAAACGGAACAGGAGCAAAACAATGGCCATGGCAGAAGGGCACAAGAGTAACGCGGGCAGGTACGTGATTGTTTACATTTGCATTCTTGCCATCGCGTTCCTGCAATTCGTGATTGCTTACTCCAACATCACTGCGCCGCAGATGTTCGCACGCATGCTGTTTCTGGCGGTCGTCGAAGGCGCGCTGGCACTTTTGTTTTTCATGCACCTGTCGGATAATCATGGGCTTCTGTGGTTTGTCGTCGTCTTCACCGTCTTCGTGCTGTTGGCGATGCAATATGGGTGGACCGACAGCTTCCGCGAGTTACTTGGGGCGCCTTGGTCAAATTATTCAAAGTATTAACGAACGGCCACACTGCCTTCGAGGAAAGGATTATGAAGTTTCCGAGCTCAATCCGACTCATGGGCATTGCGCTGGCAGGACTGTTTGTGTTGCTGCTGTCGCCGCCGGCTTTTTCTCAAAACTGTGCGCTTTGCTATACTCAGGCGTCTTCCGCCGGGGCAAAGATGATTGAAGCCTTACGGAGTGGTATTTTGGTTATGGTCATTCCTCCCACACTGGGATCCATTGGTATGATTTTCATCGTGCGTAAAAGGAATAATCGGTTTAAGCGCAACGAGTCCGCGGCAGAAGACTGGTAAAATGGCGACCACTAATCTAATGGCAAATTCCATCGCTCCGCAGACGCTCACCGCCAAGCTCCGGGATTACTACACGTTGACCAAGCCCGAAGTGAACCTCCTCATTCTGATGACCACGTCGGCTGGCTATTACCTTGCCTCTCGTGGACCATTCAGGGTTTTGGGCTTGATCAATACGCTGGTTGGTACGCTGCTGGTCGCCAGCGGGACCGCAACCCTCAATCAATGGATGGAACGCGGCTGGGATGGTCAAATGCGCCGCACGGCGTCGCGCCCTCTGCCCTCGGGACGACTTAGCTCTCGCGAGGCGTTTCTGTTTGGCATTTTGTTGAGCGTTGCCGGAGGCCTGTACCTGGCGATTACAGTGAACCTGTTATCGGCATTTCTGGCAGTCTCCACGCTGCTCTCGTATCTCGTCATCTATACGCCGTTGAAGAGGAAGACGCCTCTGTGCACGCTGCTGGGGGCTTTCCCTGGGGCTATGCCGACGCTGATCGGTTGGGCTGGCGCATCCGCCGGCATCGACCGCCATGCCTGGTATCTTTTTTCGATTCTCTTTCTGTGGCAGTTCCCCCATTTTCTCGCGATTGCCTTGATGTACCGTGACGACTACTCGCGCGCAGGCTACAAGATGCTCCCCGACTTTGATCTCGATTCTCGTTTCACTCGCGCCGAGATTGCGGGCTTCACCGTGATCCTGGTGCTCGCAACCATGCTGCCGCTCGTGGATCGCGCTGGCTTATGGTATTGGGCCGGCATGGGCTTTTCCGGAGCGTTCCTGTTCTATCACGTAGGCAAATTAACGGCGTCGGGATCGAAAGTGCTGGCGAGCCGTGTCCTTCATGCATCGGTCCTTTATCTTCCGGTGGTTCTCGGAATCATGGTGTTCTGGAAGGCCTAGAGTCTCCGGCGGCCATGTGGCTTTTCAACCTGTGTTTTGTCGGAAACGATTCCTCGCGACCCTCGGAATATCCTTAGCCGTAACGGCCGCGATCCTATCCGTCGCCAACTCCGCCTTCGCGCAGGCTCCAGCTGCAGCCCCAGTCAGACCGTCGCAGATCTTACATACGCTGCCCCTGACGAAGTTCTATGACACGCCTCATCCGTTGCCCGGCGGCAAACCAGGGGAACTGATCCGCTCGGATTCGTTCGACGAATACGAACTCCCGCCTGAGGTGTCAGCGGTTCGCATTCTCTATCACTCGCGCTCCGCCTCAGGGGAGGACGTGGCGACCTCGGGCGTAGTTCTGATTCCCAGCGAGGGAAGGCCGCCAGTCGGGGGCTGGCCGGTCATTGCGTGGGCACACGGAGCCGCCGGCGTGGCTCGTGCGTGTGCACCCTCGCTGATGAGGAACGTCGGGCACGGACCGTTCCTCTCGATGTATGTAGCCCTGGGGTATGCCGTAGTCGCCACGGATTACACCGGGCTGGGCACCAATTTTCGGAATGCATTTCTGGACGCTCAGTCCAACGCAACCGATGTCATCGGTTCTGTCTCTGCTGCTCGCTTGGCCGTACCACAGGTTGGCGCGAGGTGGATTGTCATAGGAGAAGGCGAGGGCAGTTTAGCGGCGGTCGCCGTTGCGGAGAAGCAAAACGAGATTCGCGACCCAGGCTATCTCGGCAGTATCGCAATTTCTGGCCTGGCGGACGCGAAAGAAGTATTCGCGCGTTCCATGCAAGGACCTGCAAGCAGCATGTTCACATTCCTGGCCTATGGCATCAAGACGGTGTATCCGCAGTTTCAAGCGACCGACATGCTGACGGAAAAGGCTCTCCCACTTTATCAGCAGATCCAGCAAAACTGCGCGGAGACAGCCGTTGCCCAGCTTCCACCAACTGAAACCCTAAGACCGGGCTGGGACAGCAACGAATTCGTTAAACAGTATCTCGCGAGAAATACCCTAGGCCAGACACAGGCGCGCGGTGCGATCCTGGTGATCAGCGCGGACGCCGATCGAACCGTCCCCGCAACCATGGCCGCGCCAGTCATCGCTCGCATGTGCAAACAGGGTGACCGGGTTCAGTGGGAAAGATATCCCGATCTCGACCCAGGTCGGGTAATCGGCGACTCGGCGAGGGACCAGATTACGTGGATTGAAGCACGATTCGCCGGACGGCCGGCCCCGGCGAATTGCCCATGAACTCCCCAGATATACTAAGGCGGCGTCTACGAACAGGAAAACTCTCTGCGCACTTTCATCAAGATACTTCTGACCGTCTTCATCTTGACCTACGTCGGGTTTGGAGCGCTCTTCTACTTTCGGCAAGACCAAATGGCCTTCCCTGCGCCTTCGCACTATACGAAGGCGAGTCCAGCGGATGTGGGGATCGCTTTTCAAGACCTTCACATTCCGGTCAATGGATCGGAGCAGGTGCATGCCTGGTGGATCCCGGCGAGTCAGCCCACAAGCAAAGTTTTGCTGATGTTTCATGGCAATGGTTATGTTTTGGAGCAGGCGGCGGGCTCAGCGGGTGAGGTGAAATCTCTGCATCATCTTGGTCCCAATCTCCTGCTCGTGGACTACCGCGGATACGGCTCCAGCAGTCCGGGCACTCCGAATGAGACTCGCGTGTACGACGACGCCCGCGCGGCTTTGACTTATCTGATCGACCAGCGGCACGTTAGCATCCACGAGGTCATCTTCATGGGACGCTCGATTGGCACAGGGCCAGCCACACAACTTGCGTTTGAATATCCTGATGCTGGTGGGCTGATATTGGAGAGTCCGTTCACCAGCGTTCCGGAAGCGGCCAAAGCAATTTGGTACCTGCGAGCTTTTCCGTTATCCCTTTTTGTTCACAATCGGTTTGACAACCTATCGAAGATCGGCTCGGTTCACGTGCCGATCTTCATTACCGTCGGGACCGAGGACACTCTGACGCCTCCGGAAATGGCGAAGGCATTGTTCCAGCGTGCGAATCAGCCCAAGGAGTTGTATCTCGTCCCTGGTGCAGACCACAATGGCATCGTTGCGATTGGCGGGCAGACATTGGAAAACCAAATCAGCGGATTCCTCAATGGCATCCACTGAAAAGGGAAACCTTCGAGATTCAGCGCGTCAGGTTGGTTGATCCTGAATCCTTACTCCCCGCCTAAAGCGCAGCGGAGACGCCGCGTGTAGGGTATTGCAAGCATCCAAGCAAAACCACGAGTCGAGTCATTTGTTCGTACCGTTCCGCGATGCCGACTGCCGAGATGCGCGCGCCCGGGAGAGCCATACCGAGGTAGAGCTTGGGGATAGCCTGCAAAGCATAAAGGCGCAGACGAAGCGCATTTTGAACCAGTTTTTCAGCCGCTTCCGCTGTCGCGGGATCGGCGCTACGACGCCCGGCATCGGCCAGACGCAACAGAACCCCCGCATTTTGAGCGGCGCATGAGACGTACTCCACCGCAGCCCGCAGCCGCTCTCGCTGAATTCTGCGAAACTCCGACGCAGGAAGATTGGTACGCAGAAACTCCTCCTCGTCGCGATCAACCAGGTTCCGAAATGCCTCAAGGTCCACCGCGCGCATGTGTTCGCTAGGGTTTTCCAAAACCTGAGCTGGGAGAGCACGTCCTTTCGCCAGCCTGATCAAAAATCCCAAGGCTAACAATGCGACGGATACAAGAATCAACGTGATAATCATTGCTACAGAAGACGCTCCAATTCTTGGTTCCAAATTTCCAAGTCGTATGTAGGCAAACTTTTAAGCTCGAATCGAAGTTCGGGCTCCGGTCGCACCACATACAAAATCCAGATCAGCACGCAGAGGTGATAAATTCCCATCGCAGAGCGGTCAAAAACCTTGTTGCTAATGGGCACGTAGAGCCGAAGCGCCGTTGTAGCGAACTCCGCGCTTGCAAACGTTCCCATGCCCAAGGCGATGCCGAATACAGGGCTTCGCCAGGAGAGTACGAAATAGCGGGAAAACAGGAACAGCGAAATCAGCAGCCCCCCTTGAAGAATGCTCACCGCCCGATCGGCCGCGAAGGTCGTGGTTCGCAAGGCTACGTAGGTCGCATCGTTGAGCGAAGCAGCCGGAGTGTTGCCCGGTGCAGAAACAGCCAATCCGAGAGCTATCAGCAGAAGCGCCAAGCTCGCGCCGCGGAACAGCAATTTCCCGGCCCCGCTGATTGCCGGGTAACGCCGGAAAAAATGGCAGAATAACTCATAGATGACGGCAAATCGGATGGCAGTGCTGACGGCCAACCCCACGGCATACACCTGGATGTAGACTTGGCCGAAGTAGGAAACATACCGAGACACGGCGAGCAGACAAAAACACTGGGCAATTTCAAAACTGATATAGAGAAAGAACATCGGGAACTGCCGATGCAGTCCGCGACGCACCATGGCATACAAAACGATCCCCTCAAGGACGTGGGGAGCTATCCATAGGTAGTAAAACAGCATTAACGAGGCAGACATGGGCTATCGCGCAGAATATACACCCTTTTGCGCCAGCCCACAACAACAGCTTTAACGAAATCTATTGACCCGTAACTACTCGCGGCGGGCCCGTCGGATTGCCATCCGGAGGCACTGGCGGGGTCGGAAGAGTAATCGGGCCCGTCGGGGCGTCAGCAATGGCTTTGAGGGTTGCCGGCAAAGAAACGGTAGTGGTCAGCAGCAGCGCAACAGCCAACCAGCGTAAGCGATTGTTCACGGTGTGAATTCCTTTCCAATGTGGGATTACCCCGTGATAATCTATTGCGACCGGCCTTCTTGAATAGATTACTTTAGTAATTTCGAATTTCCAAAAATGTAACAATGACCCTGCATTCCGCACTCGAGGATCTGCAAGAAACCACGCTCAGAGCCTTTAGTGGCTGTCTGAACCGCTTGGAGTATCTTTCTGGATTGAGGGACAAAGAGGGAAGCTACTTCCACTGGGGGTTTTCCCGCGTCTACGGAGACTTGGCGGCGCAGAAAGCGCTGGCGCGAGCGCACCGCTCACTCCTCTCCAAAGTTCTGGCTATGCCGATCCGGAAGCTGGTGCAAGATGCGGAACAGTCCAGCGAAGTAGCGGGAGTTTCGCCGGCTGCCTACGTGGAACGACTCGCAACCACGAGCCCGAATCTCTTACCCCCGGGGCCGGGCGCCGGATCTGCCCGCCATCTCAGTTCAGTACTTCACGCGCTTTCGAGCTTGTTGAAGAATCCAAAAGCGGACGCCAATCCCCGAGTCTGATCGCAACCCCCACAACTTGACCAATGATCTCCGCCTCTTGCGGGTAACGCAGAGCGCGAGCTGCAACCGGAGAAAGAGGATGCGGCTGCAGAATAATCTCTTCCCGCGTCATCGTGCACCAGCAGCAGGTGTGGCCGTCGCGGGTTTCCACGAAGTAGATGGGGCGCTCGTATTCCGATCTCCAGCCGCCTTCTTCCGCTTTGTTCTTTGACTCATCAATCTGCACGAAACTCCCGGGCGGCAGAATCGGATACATCGTCAAATCTTCGCTGCCTATATAACCGTAGGTGTATTGGCAGTTGGCGAATTGCGCCAAGTACGCCAGGGGCACTTGGCCCCACTGTTCCACCATTCGTCCAAAGTTCACCGTGCGGTGGGGATCGAAGCTGGGATCCAGACGTATCGGCATTTGAATGCTGGAGAGGTTCGCCAAGGCTTCAGAAACGTGCGATTTCGGTGGAATGACGAAATCCAGATCCGCCGCCATTCCGTTCAAATCGACCCCGTACCAGGACAAAAGTTCCCGAATGTCCCGGCGGTAGATGACCGCCAGCGAATACAAACGGTAAATGCTGGGGATGACTCCTTTTGTCTCAACATCCGAAAGTCGACTCGGGGGTATGGCGAATTCGTCATTCGCACGTTTTTGAGCGATCCTTGTGCTGGCGTTTTCGACATCCCTCATGGTCAATCCCAGTTGCTCGCGCAACACGCGCAAGTTCTGTCCGCCTGGAAACATTTTTGCCCCCCTCGCCACATCGGCAGAAGTAACTGCAATAATAGCAACTTAGGGCCATCAATGGCGCTAAGAATTGCATTTATTATCGCGAAAACCCGCCTGAAGTCGGCGCTACGAGAAGCGGGTATAGGCGGCTCTCCGTTTCTGTTCCGAATTCGTAACGAGGACGGATTCCGCCAGCTTCTACGTGATTCCCCAAAAGTGCCTCCTATCTTGAACGCGCGCTTCGCCGAAGTCAAGTAAATCAAGTTAGCGAGGAGGAGGCAAACACAGGGCCGGTCCGGGACCAGCCCTTGTCGAAGGCTTTCGCCGCAATGCAAGTCAGTCGGCGGCAGCAGAACTGTCAACAGCTTCCACCAGAGGCATGGTCACCAGATGCTCGCTGATGAACCACACCTGCAGTTCGTTCGTCCGCAATACATCACTGACGACCACGTCGTTGGTCCCGTCATCTCCCAGGGTTGAGGCGCGTTTCGCCAGTTCACGGCAGTCCCCGATGATGATCTGGTGGGCGTCGAGCAAGCGCGAGAGTTGCACCGGAACTTCTTCCCTTCCCTTGGGTGGCCGTTCGATTCGCGTAGTTTCTGCCACATCAGGAGCCATTGCGATACTGAGGCCGCCGAGCAACTGAATCCGTTCGGCGATGGTATCAACAAGCTCCGATTGCTCATTGAAATGCTTGTCGAAAAGCAGATGAAGCTGATAAAACGTCGGACCAGCAACTTGCCAATGAGATTTCTTGTACAGATCGCGGAGAGTCATGGTGTCGGCGAGCAACTGGTTGAGTCGTTCCGTCATTTCCAGACGCACCGGCTCTTCCAGTTCCAGGGGCAACGCATGGTTCACGGTGCCATACTGCTGAATTTCGCGCGCCCGCTGATGGATGTGCGGCTGGGCATTAAGTTTTGAAGCAGGTTTTTTCGGCATGAGGAGTCTCCTGTTTATCGCGCTGTTTAAGGCAATGTTTGATTCTGCCTGACTTGGATGCAACTTATCTGTAACCGTTACGGCGTGATCGGCACTAAGCAACCTGGGGTCTACTACTCGTCAGTATGGATGTTTTCGACGGACCCAAGGATTCCTGTTTCAGCACAAAATATGACTCCGCCGGCAGCTTCGTCCGGAAGCCGCCAGCAAAATTCTTCGCGATTGTCTATCATGGAACATTCCTGCTCATAAAAATGGAGAAACCAGACGTGGCTGAGACCCAGACGAACGGATTGGAAGTACTCGAAACTCGGGAATGGCTTGATTCCCTCGACTATGTGTTAGCTGAAGGCGGCCCGGAGCGCGCCGGACGGTTACTGCAGCAGTTGTCGTTGCACGCCAAGCGAGCCGCAGGAGTAAACCTTCCGTTCACAGCCACCACCCCTTATCAGAACACGATTCCTGCGGTTCAGCAGCCGCCGTTTCCCGGCAGCCAGGAGATGGAGCGCCGCATCAAGAGCCTCGTGCGCTGGAACGCGCTGGCCATGGTGGTGCGTGCCAACAAACTGCAGGAAGGCATCGGCGGACATATTTCAACCTTCGCTTCAGCGGCTACTTTGTACGAGGTCGCGTTTAACCATTTCCTTCGCGCCCAAACCGAAACTGGCGACCGCGACCTGGTCTACTTCCAAGGCCATGCCGCGCCCGGCATGTACGCTCGCGCCTATCTCGAAGGCCGCATTCCCCGCCAGAAACTGGAGAACTTTCGCCGTGAACTGAAACCCGGCGGCGGCCTCTCCTCGTATCCTCACCCCTGGCTCATGCCTGATTTCTGGGAGTTCCCCACCGTTTCTATGGGATTGGGTCCGATCCAGGCAATCTACCAGGCCCGTTTTATTCGCTACCTCGAAAATCGCGGATTGAAGCTGTCGACTGATGGCAAAGTCTGGGCTTTTCTCGGCGACGGCGAAATGGACGAGCCTGAATCCCTGGGCTCCATCACGTTGGCTTCGCGCGAACGGCTCGACAATCTGATCTTCGTGGTGAACTGCAACCTCCAACGTCTGGACGGCCCAGTTCGCGGAAACGGCAAGATCATTCAGGAACTTGAAGCAATTTTCCGTGGCGCCGGCTGGAACGTCATCAAGGTCATCTGGGGCGGTGACTGGGACACTCTGATCCGCAGTGATCGCGACGGTTTGCTGGTCAGGCGCATGGGCGAGATCAGCGACGGCCAGTATCAGAAATATTTCGTCGAGAGCGGCGCTTACTTCCGGCAGAACTTCTTCGGAACCGATCCCCGTCTGCTCAAGATGGTCGAGCATCTCTCGGACGAACAACTCGCGCGCATGCGGCTGGGAGGACACGATCCCATCAAAGTCCACGCTGCATATAAAGCGGCTGTAGAGAACCGCGGCTCGCCGACCATCATTCTGGCGAAAACCATCAAAGGCTATGGCCTGGGCGAGGCCGGCGAGGGCAAGAACATCACCCATCAGCAGAAAAAACTGAATGACGATGAGTTGCAAATGTTCCGCTCACGCTTCGGCATCCCCATCCCCGATGATGAACTTCATAACGCTCCGTTCTATCGTCCCGCCGACGACAGTGCGGAAATCACCTACATGAAGGAGCGCCGCAAGCAACTGGGCGGCTATATCCCGGAACGTAAGGTGCGAGCCAAACCGATCAGCCCGGTCTCTGAATCTCACTTCGAGGAGTTTTACAAAGGTACCGAGGGTCGCGACGTTGCCACCACCATGGTCTTCGTCCGCCTGCTGGGAAAGTTGCTGCGGGACCCAGAAATCGGCAAGCTCATCGTGCCCATCATCCCGGACGAAGCTCGCACCTTTGGCATGGAAGCGCTATTCCGCCAGGTCGGTATCTACTCCAGCGTGGGCCAGCTTTACGAACCCGTCGATATGGATACCCTGCTCTACTACAAAGAAGCCAAGAACGGACAGATCCTCGAGGAAGGAATTACGGAAGCCGGCTCGATGTGCTCATTCATCGCTGCGGGCACGGCGTATGCAAATCACGGAATCAATACGATTCCGTTTTTCATTTATTACTCGATGTTCGGCTTCCAGCGAATCGGCGACCTGATCTGGGCTGCGGCCGATATGCGCACGCGTGGATTCCTGATTGGAGGCACGGCCGGCCGTACGACTTTAGCCGGCGAGGGCTTGCAGCACCAGGACGGCCACAGTCACGTGCTGGCACTGTCCGTGCCAAATCTGCTCGCCTACGATCCCGCCTTCGCTTACGAAATTGCCATCATCATTCAGGATGGCATCAAGCGCATGTACGTCGACCAGGAATCTATCTTTTATTACTTGACCGTCACCAATGAACCATTGCCCATGCCCGAAATGCCGCATGGTCCGGAAGTCCGCGACGGCATTCTCAAAGGTCTGTATCGTTTCAAATCCTCGGAGAAGAAGGATGCCAAGCTGCGCGCCCAGCTCTTCGGCAGTGGAACCATTATGTTCGAAGTGCTCAAGGCCCAGCAGATTCTGGAAGAGAAATACGCAGTAGCCGCCGACGTTTGGAGCGTGACCAGCTACAAACGGCTCTATCAGGACGGCAACGACTGCGAGCGCTGGAACATGCTGCATCCGGGCGAC